>DATBQV010000366.1:0-4897 GCA_036560625.1 Gemmatimonadales bacterium | reverse complement strand
GGGAGTTCCGGGTCACGAGCGATGCGCCGCAGAAATGGCACGCCAGTTGGCGACCGCCCACCGTGAGACCGCAACTCGGACACGTCTTTTCCTGCATGCGACTCTGCATCCTCCAAGGAGAGGGGTCGAAAAAGGCCTCTCACCTTACTTGGTCACATTAACCCGATAAGGCGAGAGGCGCGAGTACCCCGCGGTGAAGGCCCCCGTCTGCTAGGTCGGGCGGTGAGCGGACACGGCCAGACTGTCAAGAGTCCAGCGAGCATCGGTGTACCCCCGCACCCTGAGCCGGCCCGAGAGCCCTTGTAGATATATGTTATAACACGTATAGTAGGGGGTGACGACCCGACTCCAAGCCGAGCTTAAACAGGGCAAGCCGTTCGCGAGCCCGGAACACGAAGCCATCCTGAGCATCGCGCGCACTGCGTCGGTGCTCGAGCACGGGGTCGTCGAGACGCTCAAGCCGTTCGGTATCACCCCCACGCAGTACAATGTGCTCCGGATTCTCCGCGGCGCCGGCAGGGAAGGTCTCTGCCGGAACGCCGTCCGGGATCGGCTCGTGGCGCGCGTGCCTGATGCCACCCGCCTGCTCGACCGGCTGGCCGAAGCGGGCCTCGTGGCACGCGACCGGGACACGGCCGATCGCCGGTACGTCACCACATGCATCACGCCGGCCGGACTCGATCTCCTGGCGCGGCTGGACCAGCCGATCGCCCAGCTGCACCGGCACCAGCTCGGTCGGCTCGGCGCGCGGAAGCTCGGCACGCTGATCGATCTGCTGGCCGACGTCCGGGAGGCCGCGGCACGGCCGGAGTAGGGATCTTTTCCGGGACTATAGATGTTATAACACACAATTGACCCGCTTGTCTACACTTTTCAACCAGTTGGGAGCACCACGATGGACACCGGCATACTGATCGCGCGTTTGGTCCTGGGCCTTGCGCTGATCGCGCACGGAGCCCAGAAGTTCGGACTGTTCGGGGGGTATGGTCTGGATGGGACGGGACAGTTCCTGGAGCAGCTTGGGTTCCGGCCGGGCCGCGCCTTCGCGCTTGCGGCGGGTCTGGGTGAGATCAGTGCGGGGCTTCTTACGGCCCTCGGCCTCTTCGGGCCTGTGGGTCCGGCACTCATGGTCCAGGTCATGGCGGTCGCCATGATCAGCGTCCACTGGCGGCACGGTTTCTTCGCGCAGCAGCAGGGGATCGAGCTGCCGCTGCTGTACTTGACGGGAGGCCTGGCCCTCACGGCGACCGGGTCCGGGGCGTATTCTTTGGACTCGCTGGCCGGGCTCGAGGGTCTTTCGAACCCGCACATCAAGTGGCTCGCAATCGGCATCGCGCTTGCCGTCGCGGCGCTGACGCTCGCGGCGCGGCGGCCGGCACCGCTGGTTGCCAAGACCAGTTCCTGAGGGGGCAAGGTGGGAAAGCCAAACGAGGGCGACGGGGAAGAGCTCCGCAACGCGATGATGGAGACCGCTGCCCGACTGCGGACCGCCGGAGTGCGGCTTACCGGGCACGAGTCGGGCGATGACCTCGCCAATCTGCTCGAGGCGGTCGAGCGCTTCGAGCGGGCGGTGAAGGCCCGCGGTGGAGATCTGATGGTCGACGAGGGCCCGCACGGCGAGACCCGTGAGCCGGACGACGTACACTTCGTGCTGCCGCGCCGAGAGGCGGAGGAGTCGGTCGCCGGCTACCTCGGGCGGCTGGACGAAGCGGCCAGGACCGTACGTCACCACCGGCCTCACACGACCTGACCCGGGTCAACGGGGCCTAAGTTCCCCGCTCAGAGGTGGCAGGGAGCGTCGCGGGGGCAGAGCTCACAGGTGACTCCCCGCCTCAGCCACACTCCGACGGAGTCCCTCCGCCCGCCCGATCGGGTCGGTGTACGCCAGCACGGTGCGGATGCGTCGCGTACTGGTGACCAGCGGCACCTCCCACCGGCCCGGCATCGTCGGCGGCTCGTCCGGGTCCGGGACGAGCCGTCCCTTCCAGCCCGCCGCCGCGGCGATCGCGCCGACCCATTCGAGCTCCGAGAGCGCATCGTTCTCGCCGACGTTGAACACTTCGCCGCGGCCGCGCTTGGCGAGCGCCGCGAGGCAGATCGCGCCGGCCACGTCCTCCACGTAGCCACGGGTACACCGCCACGCGGCCTGAGCGTCGTTGAGCCGAAGCTCGACCGGGGCGGCGCCGAGCCGCGCGAGCCATCCGCCGACGCGCCCCTGGCGGTCCCCGGGGCCGTAGACCATCGGCAGCCGCAGCGTGGTCACCGGCGCGGGCGAGGCGGCACGCGCGGTGCGCTCCACCAGGATCTTCTCGTAGGAGTAGCGCGGATCGTCCGGTCCCTCCGCCTGCGAGCGGTAGGGATAGAGCTGTGCCCGGACCGGGGCCTGCTCGTCCGCTGGCGTGGATGATTGGGGGGCGGGACTCAGGCCGAGGAACGCGGCGTAGGACTGGTAGACGTCGGCGCTGCTGATGATGACGAGGCGTTCGAGGGAGGATGGAACCACGCTCAGCAGCCGCTCCACGTCGGCCGCCGCGTAGGCGGTCATATCGACCAGGATCTGGGGGGCGGCCGTGCGGAGCGCGTGCGCCAGCTCGGTGAGCGCGTGGCGGTCGGCGTTCTGGCTGCGGACGCGCGGGGTTCCCGAGGGGGTGCCGCCTCGGTGGATCGCGGTCACCTCGTTACCCGCCTTGGCAAGAAGGCGGCTCACGTGCCGGCCGATGAATCCGGTCCCACCCAGCACCGCTACCCGCATGCCTACAAGTCTAATGCAGCGGCGCTCGCGGGGGTCTCAGCCCTTGATCACCTCGATATCGCCCGGGCTGAACGTCACCTCGCCGTGGCCGGGGATATCGAGCGTCACCCGCTCCTTGAGGGCACTCCCCGGTGGGCGGCAGATGCGGGACACTTCGACGATCGTCCCCGTCTTGTCCGCGACCCGGGCGACACCGGTCTGACGTACGCGTGCACGCCGACCGGGGACACACTCATCGATCCCAGCCATCAGCGCACTCCCCCAGTCGAGATTACTGGACGTCCTCCGACGGTGTGGCGTGGACCTGCGTCGCCGCGCGGGTCATGGACGCCCACCACTCCTGCGCCTTGCCGGTATAGAACAGCAGGCCGACGATCAAAGCCAGAACGATCAGCACGCCGCGAAAACTCATGGCCGGACCCCCTGGTCAACGGTGGGCCATCGGGACGGTGCTCTGAAATGTATCATGCCGGCCGGCGACGTCAGGCCGGCTCCCGAAGCGAGTCCCGCCACATCCGGAATGCCGTGTAACCGATGACGACGACCACGAGCACGCGCACGACGCCGAGCGGCAGGGACTTCACGAGGTAGGTAGCGGTCAGGACGGCCGGGACGCCCCCGAGGGTGAGGCCCAGCGCGGCCCGGCGATCGAACCGGTCCGCCTTCCAGAAGCGGAGCCCGGCCACGGGCATCAGGCAGGCGCAGGATCCCATCATGATGGGGAACGCCGCAATCGGGCTCATGCCGAGCAGGCTCACCATGGCCATGCACGGCGCGTAGAGGCCGATGCCGAGCGTCATGAGCGCGCCCAGGGCGAAATTGCCGATGACCCCGACCACCAGGAGCGCACCGGCGAGACGGAGCGCGTCGCCGCCACCGGGGAACAGGCCGGTCATGCGCAGCACCATGATCACCGCGGTAGCGGCGAGCGCGATCGCCATGCCCCGCTGCACCCGACGCCGGTTCCAGCCGCTCACGATGCCGGCGCCGATCCACGCGCCGAGGACGGACGCGCCGATCAGGAGAACGAGGGTGCGGACGTCGACCTTGATCGCCGTAATGAAGATCGCGGCTTCTACCACCGTGGGCAGGGCGTGGCCGATGTTGAGTGTCCCGGGAATCAGCTCGTCGGAGACGAGATTCAAGCTCTTGAACGCGGCCGTCGTGGTGGCGAACGAGCCGATTCCGAGCGTATCGAGGAAGTTGGTCGCGAACCCCACCGCGACGCGGGCGGTCCCGGGTCCGGTCGTTGTGCTGAGCGGACTCGTGGTCGCGCTCATTCGAGACCCACGCCGACGGTTCTAGTCTGTAGGAAGGCCAAGCTGGGAATCTCCTGTCCGTTGGCGTCGGTGACGACGATCTCCGCGTGCAGGGCGGCGGCGTGGGCGGGGGCGCCGGGGGCCAGCGCGGCGGTGGCGAGCAGCAGCGGGACCAGGGCGAGCGCGTGACCGTCTGCGCCAAGCGTTCTCATACGGTCCTCCGGAGCCGTCTGGCGGGATTGGCCCCCGGCCGCTAGACTGGCCGGAGCCCCGGGGGTTCCGGGCAAACGAGCCAGGAGGGCCGAATGGTCGGGCCAGTCGATTATACCGCCACAGGCTTGGGTGAGCGAGCCGAGGCACGGGTTGCGGACTTCATGCGCCGGGTCTACGCCTGGATGTGCGTCGGCCTGCTGGTCACGGCGGCGGTGGCCTACCTCACGGCCGCGACCCCGCCGCTGATCCAGTTGCTGGCGAGCAACCGCCTGGTCTTCTGGGGCATCGTGATCGCCGAGCTGGGTCTGGTGTGGTATACGACGGCGCGAATCGCGGTGCTCGCGCCGGCCACGGCGGGCGCGCTGTTCCTGCTCTACTCCGGGCTGAACGGCCTGACGCTGTCGTTCATTCTGCTCACGTTCACCGGAGCCAGGCTCGCGGGTGCCTTCGCCGTCTCGGCCGGCATGTTCGCCGCCCTGGCGATCTTCGGCTTCGTCACCCGGCGGAGTCTCCAGGGGCTGGGCCAGTTCGCGTTCATGGGCCTGATCGGGCTCATCGTCGCGAGCGTGGTCAACGTGTTCCTCAAGAGCAATGCGCTCGACTTCGTCCTGTCGGTCGTGGGTGTAATCGTGTTCGCCGGACTCACAGCGTGGGACATGCAGCGGTTGAAGGG
>DATBQV010000365.1:0-2191 GCA_036560625.1 Gemmatimonadales bacterium | reverse complement strand
AAGGTGACCGCGATCGACTTCCCGTTGGGGAGCAGGAAGGCGCCTTCGGCGCCGTGGTGATACTTGACGTCGCCGGTGCCGCCCTCGGGCGTGAGCTGGTTGCCTTCAACGAAACGTCCGCCCTCGAACTCGGCAAAGATCGTCTCATACGGCCGGCCGATGATGTGCGCCAGCACGTTCAGCCGCCCGCGATGCGCCATCCCGATCACGACCTCGCGTCCGCTGTCCGCCGCTGCGAGCTCGAGCGTGAGATCGAGCATCGGGACCAGCACGTCGACGCCCTCGATCGAGAAACGCTTGTGGCCGAGATAGGCCTTGTGAAGAAACCGCTCGAGGGTCTCGACCTTGGTGAGCCGCGTGAGCAGGCGTTTCTTCTCGTCGAGGGAAAGCGGCGTGCGGAACGCGCCCGATTCGATCTTCTCCCGGAGCCACACGCGCTCCTGGTGGCTCGCGATGTGCTCGATCTGGTAGCCGAGGGTCCCGCAGTACGTCTGCTGGAGATAGGGGTATGAATCGGCCAGCGTCCGGCCGGGCACGTACACCCGCAGCACCTTCGACGGAATTGCCGCCATGACTTCCGGGGTGAGGCCGAGGGGTCCGAGATCCAGGGCCGGGTCCCCGACCGGCTCGGTGCCGAGTGGATCGACGCGGGCTGCGAGGTGCCCGTGCGTCCGGAACGCCTTGACCAGCGCCATCGCCGCCCCGACGTGGTACAGCATGTCGGGCGCGACCGTCTCCGGCGGCTTGGGGAGCTGGGTGGCCGCGGGCGCGAGCCGGTAGCTGACGGCCGACAGTTGCAGGCTCTCGGCGACCGCGTCGTAAAAATGATCCTCGCCCTGGAGCAGATGATCGAGCGTCGCGAGGAAGCTCCCAGATTCCGCGCCCTGAATGACCCGGTGATCGTAGGTGCTGGTCACGGTCATCACCTTGCTCACACCCAGCTCGCGCAGCTTGTCCTCGGGCACGGCGCCGAACTCGACTGGATAGCCGATCGCGCCGACCGCGATGATGCTGCCCTGGCCCGCCATGAGCCTCGGCACCGACGCGGCGGTCCCAAGCCCGCCGGGATTGGTGAGCTGGACGGTGGCGCCCGTGAAATCGTCCGGCATCAGCCGATTGGTCCGGGCCTTTTCCACCACGCCCTCGTAGGCGCCAAGGAAGCTGGCGAAGTCCATCGTGTCCGCGCGCTTGATCACCGGGACCACGAGGCCTCGACTGCCGTCCTTGCGCTGTACGTCCACCGCGAGTCCGAGGCCGATACCTTCGGGCTGGACCCGGTACGGCGCGCCATCGTGGATCAGGAGCGTGTGCGTCATCACCGGATGGCGCTTGGCCGCCTGAACCAGGGCGAATGCGATGAGGTGGGTGAAGGAGAGCTTCTCTTTGCGCCCCGCAGCCTGGAGCGCCGCGTTCAGCTCGCGCCGGCTGGCCTCGAGCGTCGCCACCGCAAGCACCCGGAAGGTGGTGGCGGTCGGCACCGAGAGGCTGTCGTTCATGTTGGCGACGAGCTTCGCCGCCGGCCCCTTGATCGGGGACGCGGCCGGGGGCAGCTGGCCGATCGACGACTCGACCTGGCGCGGCGACTCGATGTGAGGCGCCGAACGACCATCGCCGTTCGGTTGCACCCCGGTCACGCCGCTCTCGAACAGTCTCCGCCACTCCACGCCAACCGCGTTCGGGTCGCGCAGAAACTCCTCGTACATTGCCTGGGCGAACCCGGCGTTGGCGGTCTCGAATACGTTGATGTCCATGAGCCCCGGAAAGATAACGGCCAATCAGCCTGACTGCTGCGCCGCCGCTCGTGCCGTGCGGGCCACAAATGCCCCGTATTCATCTGCTTGGCGCTGCACCTCGACGGAATCCCACCCCTGCTCCTCACCCAGCAGCTCGGCCACGCGCCGAGCGGCGGCCACCCCGTGGTCCGGCGCCTCATAGAAGAGGTGCACGCGCCGGACCAGCACGTCCTCGACCCGGTACGCCAGCTCCCGGCGGGAGATGTGGACGATCTCGGCCTCGATCGCGGGGTGCTCCGGGACGAGGGAGCGCTGGAGGTGGCGGTGGATCGCCGCGAGGTTCACGATGCCCGCCGATTCGGTCCCGTAGTGCCGGACCAGGTGTTCCGCCGTCGCCGCCGATAGCCCGATCTCCCGGGCACGCTCGCGGAACGGCCCCAGCTCGGCGGTCTCTCCGC
>DATBQV010000364.1:0-3893 GCA_036560625.1 Gemmatimonadales bacterium | reverse complement strand
CCCCAGCAAGCGGAGATTCTTCAGGACGGATTCGACCGGCTGACCCGCCTCTGGCAGTCCGCGAAGAGCGGGCTGTTCTAGGGGCGCTCGCCTTCGTTCCCGACGACGCGGGTGCGATCGACGACCTTGGGCGCCACGGGGGCGCCCTCGGCCAAGCGCTCCTGGCCACCCACGACCACCGCCTCGCCCGCCTCGACGCCCGTCCGCACTTCCACCCACCCCGGCGTCCGCACGCCCAGCGTCACCTGCCGGCGTGAAGCCTTACCCTCCTTCACCACCCACACGTAGCTCGTTCCCTGGATCGGGAGGATCGCGTCTTCCGGAATCACCACCGCGGAGGGTCGTACGTCCGTGGCCAGGCGCGCATCGATGAACATGCCGCTCTGGAGCTCCCGCTTCGGATTCGGCACTTCCGCCTTCACGGTGATCGTCCGCCCGGGGAGCTGCACGACGGGGTCGACGAAATCCACCAGGCCGCTGTACTCCTTGCCAGGAAGAGCCGCGACGCGGAACACCACCCGTTGCCCGACCTTGAGGGCGGCGGCGTAGCGTTCGGGCACCTGGAACGCCGCCCGCTGCGGGTTCACGGTCTGCACCGAGGCCAAGCGGGTTGAGGTCGTGACGTAGTCCCCCAGACTCACGAAACGCTGGCCGACCACGCCGGCAAACGGGGCACGGACGGTGGTTCGCGCCAGCCGGAGCGCCAGGAGATCGTACTCCGCTCTGGTGCTGCGCGCCGTCGCTTCCGCGCGCTCGAGGTCCGCCTGCGACGAGGCTCGCTGCCCGATCAGGTCGCGCGTCCGCTCGAGCGCCTGGTTCGCCAGGTCGCGATCGGCCGCGGCCCTCGCCACCTGGGCCGTCAACTCGCCGTCGTCGACCTTGAAGAGCGGAGCGCCCTTCACGACCTCTGCGCCTTCGCGCACCAGGATCCGTGCCAGGCGACCCTCGATGTCCGGACGCAGCTCGATCGATTGGATCGCCTCGATCTGGCCGGAGGCGAGGATCGCGTCGACGACCGTGTCGGCCCGCGCCGTCGCCACCTCGACCGGCATCGGCGGCATCGGACCGCCATCGGCCCCGGCTCCCTTGGATTCGGGAGCGGCCTTGCTGCAAGCCGCGAGAGCGGCGGCCGCGATCAGCGTTCTGCGCAGTGCTCTCACGGAGCGTCCTTGTTCGGAAAGAGGCGGCGGCCCAGAATCACTTCCAGTCCCGCAAGCGCGAGCCGGGTGGCGTAGTTGGCCTGCACGACGTCCGCTTCAGCCTGGGTCAGGCTGATCTGCGCGTCGAGCAGCTCGAGGATCGTCGTTGCGCCCGAGCGATAGCGCGCCTCCTGCACCCGGAAGTTCTCGTTCGCGGCCGCAAGCGCGAGCGCCGAGAGATCCACCGTCACCCGGGCAGTGCGGTACGCCTCGTAGGCCTCGGTCACGTCGCGCAGCGCCCCCCGCTCCATATCGGCGCGGATCGCCCGGGACACGTCCCGGTTCACTCGCGCCTGCGTGATCGCAATTTCCCGCTGGCCCAACGTCCAGATCGGCACGATTACCGAGAGCGTGACCGACGAAATGTTGCGCGCCGTCGGGAAGAACTTGGAGTCGAAGGTCTGGTTCGCGCCCGACAGGACGACCGACGGGAGGTATTCCCCACGCTGCCCGCGGAGCAGTGCGTCCGCGCGGCGCGCGTTCGCGCGGGCGGCGCGGTACTGCGGGCCCTGGCTCAGCGCCTCGGTCACGGCGTCGGCCAGCGTCACGGGCAGCTCGATCGGGGGAACGGTGTCCGTCTCGGCGGCTGCGACGGGACCGACGTCGCCGATGCGCCGCCCCAGCTGCAGCCTCGCCACCCGCAGCGCCGCCTCCGCCCGCGTGCGGTCGATCCGCGCCCGGGTTGCCTCCAGTACGAGCTGAAGGGAATCGGTCTGGACCGCGGCGCCTGACACCACCCGGGCCCGGCCGACGGACAGCTGCTCGACCGCCCGGCGGAGCCGCTCGGCGGCGACACGGTCGAGAGCCTGGGCAGCGAGCACGCCGTAGAAGTCCGACTCGACCAGAAACGCCGTTCGGAACCGCTGCTCCATCTCGGTCGCCTCGGCACCCTCGAGCTCGGCCTTCGAGGCGCTCAGGTTGGTGAGCTTGCGGAGGTGGAACACCTCGTAGGTCGCGGCCAGCGTTCCTGTCACCGCCGACGACTGCGGCTGGCCGGTGCCCAGATTGAAGAACTCGGCGGAGTACTTCGTCAGATCGAGCTCGGCGCTGAGCGACGGAACGATGAATGCCAGCCGTGCGGCCCGTCGGCTCCACTCGGCGTTGTCGATCTGACCAAGCGCCTCGACGTAGTTCGGATCGAGCTTCGTCGCGCGGCGGAGGGCATCCGCGAGCGTGACGGTGGGCGGCTCCTGCGCCCGTACCGCCCGACCGATCGGAACCGCCGCCGCTACCGCAAACGCGACCATGAGCCCGCGCCTCACTCCGCCTCCGCCACGGCGGGAGCAACCGGTGCCAGCGTCCGGCGACGCGCTCCCACCCGGGCCCGGAGCGCATCAAAGATCAAGTACACCGCCGGGACCAGGAACAGCGTCAACAAGGTAGAAAGCATCACGCCGCCTACAATGGAGTAGCCGAGGGGGCGCCGGCTGGTAGAGCCCGCGCCGAGGCCAAGGGCTACGGGCACCGCGCCCATGATGGTGGCTACCGAGGTCATGAGAATGGGTCGGAGCCGAATGCGGCCGGCTTCCTTCACCGCCTCGGCCGCCGCCATCCCCCGCTCCTTCAGCTGGTTGGCGTACTCGACGAGCAGGATCGAGTTCTTGGTGACCAGGCCGATCAGCAGAATCATGCCGATCTGGCTGTACAGGTTGATCGTGGACCCCGCGAGCTTGAGCGTGAGCAGCGCGCCGGTGACGGCCAGCGGTACCGCCAGCAGCACCGTGAACGGATGCACCAGCGACTCGAACTGGGACGCGAGCACCATGAACACCACCACGAGGGCCAGCAGGAATGCGAAGTACAGCGAGGACCCGCTTTCCTCCAACTCGCGCGACTCGCCGGCGAGAGCCGTGGTGCTGCCCTTGGGCAGTACCTCATCCGCCACGCGACGCAGCGAATCGATCGCCTCGCCGAGCGTGAAGCCCGGTGCCAGGCTGGCCGTGAGCGTGGCGGACCGGACCCGGTTGAAGTGGTTGAGCTCCCGGGGACCCACGCCCTCCTTCACGCTCGCCACGGCCTCGAGCTTCACCAGCTGGTTGCCGCGACCCCGGAGGTAAAGCCCCGTCATGTCGCTCGGCGTGGCCCGCTCCCGCGGGTCCAGCTGGACGATCACGTCATACAGCTTGTTGTTCCGGGTGAACGTGCTGGTCCGGGTGCCGCCGAGCAGCGTCTGGAGCGTGGAGGCAACGTCGCCCACGGGCACACCGAGATCTTCGGCCCGGTCGCGGTCGAACGTCACCGTCAGCTCCGGCTTGTTGACCCGAAGATCGGTGTCCACGTTGACGAGGCCCTTGATCTGCCTCGCCCGGGCGACGAGCGTGTCGACGCCCTTGGCCAGTACAGCGAAGTCGGGATGCTGTACCACGAAGTTCACCGGGTTGCCCCAGCCGAACGCGGGCGGATTGTTCGCGAATACGAACACGCCCGGGATGCCGAAGAATTGGGGCTGCACTTCGCCGATGATGTCCTGCACCGTGCGCGCGCGCGTGGACCAGTCATCGAGGTTGACGAAAATGATCCCGCGACTGACCCCGTCGCCGATGTTCACCACGCTGAAGTAGCTCTCGACGCCTTTGGTCCGGCCGAGCATGGCCTCGGCCTGGCGTTGGTAGCCGTCGGTGAAGGCCAGCGACGAGCCCTCGGGAGCGATCACCAGGGTAATGAACCACCCGCGATCTTCCGGCGGCACGAACT
>DATBQV010000363.1:0-1701 GCA_036560625.1 Gemmatimonadales bacterium | reverse complement strand
TGGGGCGCGCTCCGCTCCCTCCGCCTATCGGCTTGAGTGGTGCCAGCGGCTCGGGCGTCACGTGATCATCCTTGAACGGTGCCAGTGTCCAGGGAAGCTCGCTTCCCACGATGCCCTTCACTGTCCATACGACGTACCACGCCGCCAGCGGCAGGTCGGTCGTCTGGGGTGGTGACGGCGCGACCAGCTTCCAGGGTCCTCGGGGGTCAGGTGTGTCCACCAGTCCCGGGGGCAGGGTGAGCCTGGCGCCGAGATTGTGCGGCGTGGTCGCCTCCACGTCGCCAAGCGTCGGGGTGTACGGCCGGAGGTCCACGAGGTTCTTGATCTCCGAGATGTCCGGGATTGAGCCGAACCCGCTGTCCCCGCTGGGGAATCCGGAGAGATCCAACACCATCCTCTCAAGCGGCACGGCGCGCCAGTACTTGCCGCGCGCAACCTGGCAGTCGTGGGCGGCGTCGTAGAAGACCCGGGGATAGTGCGGCTCGTAGTCTGCGTCGTCTTTCGCCGGCGCGACCATCAGAACGTGCATCTTGGACGGCGCGGGCACCAGCATGCAGAGTCCGGTGACTTTGATCTCGAGATCGAAGGAGGTCGCCCCGGGCCTGGGCTCCGGACCGGCCGGAGACGGCGTGCAGCCGCCCACCATGCCGACCGCGGCAAGGCCGGCGGTTTGGAAGAGAAAATCTCGGCGCGCGATCATAGTGATCCTCCGGTTGAGGATGTGACGATCAGAGCCGGCTAGCTCGCCAGCGGCACGAGGATTCAGTCACCTGCGTAGCGGAACCCCGCCCATGCCGCGGGTGAGCGGGTCGCCGGCTCGGCGGAAAGCAGCAGCTGAAGCTGGGCTCGACGAAGGGCGTCGGTGGCATCCCCCGATTGCCGGTACGCCCGGTGGAATTCGCTCATCAGTTCCTCGGTGAGGCGGTCGTTCACGCTCCAGAGGCTTCCGACAACACCGCCGGCCCCCGCGGCGAGGAACGCGCCCGCAAGGCCGGCGAACCCACCCGAGTGTCCGCTGCGCGAGGGGATCGTTTCGCAGGCGGACAGCACGACCAGCCGGACATGGCCGAGCGGCAGACGCTCCAGCTCGGTGGCGGTCAGGCGACCATCTCCCCGCCCTCCGGCGCCGGCGGCGAGGACGAGCGAGGATTGCTCGGGACGGTCATCGTCGAACAGCGCGTGCCCCGCGTAGTGAAGGATGCTCGCCCGCTCAAGCGCGGTTTCGAATGCGGGACGCGTTGCGGCCGAGTCGGTGAGCAGGTGCGGCTCGGCATACTGAGCGGCTATCGCCGCGACCTCGGCTGCGGCGCCCGGCAGCCGCCCAAGCTCGGGGAACGCCTTCCTGTCGAACGATGGGTCGGCCACGAGCAGGACCCTGGCACGTGTCGCTGCGCCTCTTCGCTCCGGTCGGACGGCGTCCCGGATGCTGCTGGCGAAGCGGAGCGGGTGGTCCTCGATCAGGTAACGGCCCTGGACCGTGTCGCGCAACGCCGCGAACGGAACGGCTGCGATCTTGCCGTCAGTGATGAGCACGAGCGGCGTACGGCGTCGACCGAGCCGGGGCTCGATGGGTCGCAGCAGCCAGTCATACAGGGCGGCGAGATCCGGGAGCAGGGCCGCTTCGTCGGCCCGAAGCTCAAGCGCGGCGCGAACCCGCTCGATCGCCCGAACCAGGAGGGCGCGATCGACCGTCGAGCGCGC
>DATBQV010000362.1:0-3439 GCA_036560625.1 Gemmatimonadales bacterium | reverse complement strand
CGGGGCCACTCGGCGCGAGATCCTCTGGCAGTTCCTCGTGGAGGCGGCGACGCTCACCTCGATCGGCGGAGCGGTCGGCATCGGCTTCGGGCTCGGCGCCGGGGAGCTGCTCAAGGCGGTCTTGCGGCTCCAGTCCGAAGTCCCGCTCTGGAGCGCCGCGCTTGCGGCGGGGGTGAGCATCGCGATCGGCCTGGTGTTCGGGCTCTATCCCGCCAACCGGGCGGCCAGGATGGATCCGGTCGAGGCGCTCCGCCACGAATGAGGCGGGTCCGCAGGGAGCCCGCGCCGGCGTTCATGCGGGCTCGAGCGCCCCCGGGAGGCACGGCCCGCACGATGATCTCGCGGAGCCGGGCCTCGAGGCCCCTCACTACGCTCTCGCCCACCCCCCACCTCGCCACCCGTGCAAGGTCCGCCCGCTCCCGCATCTCCCTCCGACCCCAAGGAGGCATTCATGCGCACGACACAGGCGATCTGGCTCGCATTGGCGTTTTCCACCCTGGCCTGCCACCAAAGCCCGGCCCTGCCGCACGAGGGCCGGCGACGGGATGGTCCCTTTCTCGGCGAGCCGACGGTAGAGCTCAAGAGCGCCCAGCGCGCGACCGCTCCGGCCGCGGCGGCGATGGACGAGGCTCTTACCGGCAGCGCCTCGTCAGCCGGCCAGCAGTCTCCCAACCCGTTCGCCACGGGGTGGGACGACGACCCCACGGTGATGATCATCCGTACCGGGACCGCCAGCGTCGGCATCGACTCCCTCGAGCCGGCGCTCGCCCATGTCCGTGCGCTTGCCGCGCGGGTCGGCGGGTATGTCGCGAACACGGAGATCCAGGCCGGCGGCGCGCAATACCGCCAGGCAACCCTGGAAGTGAAGGTCCCCGCGACCCGATTCGACGATCTCGTCGCCGGTCTCGACCCGCTCGGGAAGCTCGAATCGGTGAACGTGACCGCACAGGACGTCGGCGAGGAGTACGTCGATGTGAGCGCGCGCGTCACGAACTCCCGGCGGCTCGAGAGCCGCCTGATCGACCTCCTCGCCACGCGGACCGGGCGGCTCCAGGATGTGCTGACCGTCGAGCGTGAGCTGGCGCGGGTACGGGAAGAGATCGAGCGCTACGAGGGACGACTGCGCTATCTCAAGAGCCGGTCGGCGATGAGCTCGCTGTCAATCACCGTGCACGAGCCGTTGCCGGTGACGGGCCCGGACAACGTGCTGGTGCGGGCGTTCGAGCGGGCCTGGCGCAACTTCGTGGAGCTTGCCGCCGGCTTCATCGCCTCACTCGGCGTGCTGGTGCCGCTGGTGGTCGCGGGAGGAACCGCGGTGTGGGGCATCCGGAGGTTCCGCCGCCCGGCGACACAAGGCTAAGAGGTGAGACGTAAGGGGTGAGAGGGGTGTGGTTGCGTTGTTCCCTTTCACCTCTTACCTCTCACTTCTCACTTCTCACTTCTCACTTCTTACTTCTTACTGCTCATCATGCCCACCGACATCCTCGCGATCGCAGCCCACCGGGACGACGTAGAGCTGACCTGTGCCGGCACGCTGCTCCGGGCCGCCGACGCAGGCTACCGAACCGCCGTTCTCGACCTTACCGCCGGTGAAAGCGGAACCCACGGCAGCGCGGCGGTTCGCGGCCGGGAAGCCGACGAAGCCGCGAAGATCCTGCGGGTGGCTGAGCGCCGCAATGCCGGCCTGCCGGACGCGCATCTGACGAACAGCGAAGAGACACGCCGGATCGTGATCGAGCACATCCGCCACTTCGCGCCGCGCGTGGTCATCCTCCCGTTCGCTGTCGGCCGGCATCCGGATCATCGCGTCGCCGCCGAGCTGGGTCGGGACGCCTGCTACCTGGCAGGTCTCGCGCGCTACGAAGCGTCCGGCACACCGCACCGGCCGCACAAGGTTCTGTACGCCCTGGCGTACCGCGAAGATCCGATCAAGCCGTCATTCGTGGTGGACATCACCGCCCAGTTCGAGCGCAAGCTCGCCGCCATCAAGTGCTACGCGAGCCAGTTCGACAGCGCGAAAGCCGCCGGCGAAATCTTCCCCACGGGCCAGGACCTGTACTCGCTGGTCGAGACCCAGAATGCCCACTACGGCTCGCTCATCCGGCGCCGCTATGGCGAGCCCTTCTTCACGCACGAAACGCTGCTGGTCGACGATGTCGTGAAGCTGGAGGTACAGAGCATGTAAGCTGCAGCCCCGCCGCCACGTGCTATCTTTCCCGCCATGGAACCCGTCTACCTCGACCACGCCGCCACGACACCCGTCCGTCCCGAGGCCCGGGATGCGATGCTGCCCTATCTGACCGGAGAGACCTTCGGCAATCCATCAAGCGTGCACCGCTTTGGTCGAGCCGCGCGCGGCGGGTTGGAGCAGGCGCGCCGACAGATCGCGCTCGCGCTCGGCGCCGAGTCGGTGCAGGTCTTCTTTACATCCGGCGGCACCGAGGCCGACAATCTGGCCGTGCTCGGGGCCGCCTTCGCCGCCAGGACCCGGGGGGCACCGATGCGCGCGGCGGTCTCGGCCATCGAGCACAAGGCGGTGATGGCCGCGGCGCACGCGGTACACCGGCTGGGCGGCACCGAGGAGACGCTGCGCGTCGGGCCGGACGGCGTCGTGGACCTCGATGCGCTGGACGAGGCGCTCGCCGGGCGGCCCGCAGTCGTTTCGGTCATGTGGGTGAACAACGAGACCGGCGTCATCCAGCCCGTCGCGGAGGTCGGCCGGCGGTGCCGCGCCGCGGGCGTCCTCTTCCATACCGATGCCGTGCAAGCCTTCGGCAACCTCCCCGTCCGCTTCGCCGACCTGCCGTGCGATCTCCTCACGATTTCGGCCCACAAGGTCGGCGGGCCCAAGGGCGTCGGGGTTCTGCTCGTGCGAGACCGGCGAGCGATCGAGCCTCTCATCCAGGGTGGTGGGCAGCAGGGCGGGCTCCGCTCCGGCACGGAGAACATCGCGGGCGCCGTCGGCTTCGGGCGCGCCGCCGAGCTGGCCGCCCGAGAGCAGCCGGAGCACGCGTGCCGCCTGGCCGGCTTGCGGAACCGGCTGGCCGAGCGGCTGACCGCGTCGCTGCCGGACCTCATCGTGACGGCGGAACGGGCCGAGCGGGTGCCGCACATTCTCAACGTGTGCGTGCCTGGCGCCGATTCCGGCGCGCTGTTGATGCATCTCGACCTCGCCGGGATTGCCGTGTCCAGCGGCTCGGCCTGCACCAGCGGTGCCACCGACCCGTCTCCGGTTCTGGTCGCCATGGGCATCCCGGCCAGCCTCGCCGCCTCCGCGCTCCGCTTGAGCCTGGGCCGCGAGACGACCGAGCCCGACATCGATCGGGTCGCCGAGGTCTTCCCCGGAATCGTTGCCAAGGTCCGGGCGCTTGCCGGAGTGATGGCGCGTGCCTGAGCGCGTGCTGGTGGCCATGTCGGGCGGAGTGGACAGCTCCGTCGC
>DATBQV010000361.1:0-3523 GCA_036560625.1 Gemmatimonadales bacterium | reverse complement strand
AGCAGCGTCGCCTGGAATGCGAACGAGCGCACTGCTTGCCGTCCCGCAGCCGAGCCACCGATTACCAGCGCCTCCGTCATCCCGACGCGAACGCTCCCCGCTGCGAGCCCCTCCGCGATGGCGGGCCCGAACGCGCGCAGTAGCCCCGCGCCGGTCTGTGCCCACAGCAGCGTGTTGACGTAGGTCCGGCCGCGCTCCGTTATCAGCTGAGAGACCGGCTGCGCCGCCAGCCCCGCGGCTTCGAGCGCCGTGACAATGACTGTCTGCGGCGGGTCGCCGAGCACCTCGATGCGCACGAGCTCCGTCGGGAGAAATGCGCGGGTGGTCTGCTCGATGGGCGGCCGGTCGAGGGCGGAGTTCGAGACGCCGAGCTGAAAGGCGATGCCGGTCCGGTGGAGGAGGCCGGCCGCCTCCCCGGGGAGCGCGGGCTCGCGGCCGATGCGCGGCGCCTCGGTCGGCGCCCAGCTCGCTTGCGCGACCGCCGCGGAGTCGACGGGCCGGTCAACGCCCCAGGCGTAACGGAACCCGCCCGATGGCGTGCGGCCAATCTGGATGGCCTCCATCCGCGTGAGCGCGTCCCCACCCATGGGAAGCGACGCCAGCGTCTTCAGCGTGAAGACGCGGCCGAGGGCCGCGATGGAGGCAATGGGCAGCGCGAGCAACTTCCGCAGCACGCCGCCCGTCGACATCCGCCGCTCGAAGCGCGCGAATTCGCCCGCGGGCGTCGCCAGCAGCGTGCGCGCAAGGAGGCCAGCGCCGGCCTCGCCCGCGGCGTCAGGTGCGTCCAGCACCAGGTCCAGCAGCGCGACCCGCTCGTCGAACGTCGCGGTGGCGAGGGCGTCGGAGTCCAGGCCGAGCACCGCGCTCGGGTCCTCGGCCGTGGCGCGCGAGAGGGCTCGGGCGAGCAGCTCGTGCCGGTGCTGGCGGTCCGCCGCGGTACCCTCCGGGAAGTCGGCGCGGAACTCGCCGGCGCGGATGAACACCGTCCCGGGGGGGTACCAGTAGAAGTGGCCGGAAGCCCCCTCGCTCGGCCCCTGCACGGAGAGGTCCAGCGGCGGCTCGCCGGCGCGGTAGCCGTAGAACCTCCCGTTGCCGCCCGGCACGACGATGCGCATGCCCAGGTACGAGGCGTTGCGCGTCGCCGTCTCCGCGCGCTCGAACGTGGACTCAACCACCAGCGTGCCGGTGACTTGCAACGGAACCCCGGTGCCCGCAGCGGTGCCCCGGTCCCAGTAGAACCGTCCCACCACGTCGCCAGGCGCCAGGGGCGTGCGGTCAGTGACGGTGTAGTTCGCGTTGAACCGCGACCGCAGCGCGATGGCCTTGCGGAGCTGCTCGGCTGAATCGCCCGCCTCGCTCAAGAGGCGCTCGAGGCCCGCTGCCGTGAGCGCCGAGAGGTAACGGTCGAAGTACGAAGTCCCGCCCGCGTCCCGGATGTCCGAACGCTGCGACCAACGCAAGCACTGCTCTGCCCTCTGGAACTGTTCGGCTTGAGAGGTGGAGCCCTGGCCCAGCTTCGCAAGCATCCAGGTCACGTCGGCGGCGAGCGCGGCCTCCAGCGCTGCCCGCACCTGCTGCGTGGCCGCCGGAACCAGGAGTGTGAAGTCACGCGGGCGGATGGCCTGCTCGCCCGCGCCGGCGGCGCTCGAGGGGACGACGTCGAATGCGCCCTGGCGCGTGGCGTCCCCGAACAACTGCTCGGCGATGCGGGCACGGGGGATACCCGCCGGCAGCACGAGCTGCTCCGGCTCAGCGGCTGAGACGTGGTAGGCGACCGGCTGCTCGCGAGCGGGCGGCGCGAGCGGGTCGTCATCCTCCGCGCTCGGCGCCGGCGGAGCTTCAGCAATTGACGGAGAGTCCTCCTCGCCGTCGTCGCCGCCGCCGTCGTCGCCGCTGGGCGCCAAAGCCGCTCGGGCCTCGTCCGTGTCGTCCACCTCTCCGGTTGCCGCGTCCGATGGCCTCGCGGGTGGGTCCTTCAGCTCCGGCTTGACGGTGGGGAAGCGGTAGGCGAACGGCTGCCTGGCAGCGTCCTCCCCCTCGTCCTCCTCATCTGGCGCGGGGGCCGATATGGGCCCGGGCAGCTCTGGCGCTGACGGTTGCAGGGGCCAGGTGCGGACCAGTGCGGGTTGGCCCTGGTAACTCCGGCTCCACTCGTAGGTCAGGGTGAGAAGCGCTCCGGCGTCGAGCTCCGCCGGGATGAACACCTCCACCTCCTCCTGCCCCACCTGCCGGTTCACCAGCCGAGGCAGTGGCGAGGGTGAGCCCGGCACCACCGGGTCTATCCACAGCCGCTCGTCCTCGCCCCACGACAGGCCACACTCCGCAAGAACCTGCTCGCCTACCATCACCACCAGCCGCCCAGGGTCCACAACCCGCAGGGACAACACCCACGGAACGCCTCGACGCACTACCTCAGCGCGGTTCTCCCGCCGGGGCTCTCTCACCGAGAGTGTCACTCGCCCCAGCTTCTGCGCACCGCTGGCAATGCCCGGAGAGGCGCCCACCTCGGCTATGGAAGGTGCCTGCTTCACCTCGTCGGCCGCGCGCGCTGGCGGCGCGAAGCAAACCGTCAGCAACGTGATGGAGACTGCGGCCTTGAACATCAAACGACCTCGCTCGTGGCGCTGAAAGAGCGCGCCGTGAGCCAAGCCGACACTTGGCATCTTTTCAAGCAGTAGAGGCGGGCGCTACCTCCCGAGGTACGGGCGGGGCGATGAGCGGCCTCGAGATTCGGTATGCACGGTCGTCGACCCTCATAAGAGGCTGAACGGTTACCGAGCTGCTCCAGGCGCTCCAGGCCGGCGCCGAGTGCCACAGCCAGGGAAACGCGCACCTCGGACCGCGAACGCGCCAGAACTGCTCCAAGTCCGGGTCCACGATGCGTCCCGGCAGGACGAGCCACCGCGCGGCCGGTAGAGGACCGCGACACGCCCGAGTTCCCGTGTCTCCGCCCGTCGCCCTGGCGCAGCTCCCGGCCCTGCTCTCGACCGCACCAGCGCGGGAGGTGGCCGGCGCCGAGCCCACCGCCTCCTGAAGTAGCCAATGAAGTCACCAGGAAGACGATGGGCTCGACCCGACGTTCATCCACGCAGGGCCGCCGCGAACATGGCCAACAGTCGCACCTTGCGCCGGTCAAGAAGCTGGACCCTCCGGAGCAGCCGGCGAACCTCTGGCCTCTCCCCGAACCCCGGGGGGGGAACTGGTGCCCTGAAGGGTTCCTGAATGCCCAGGTCCAAGGCTTTCGCAGAGGACAGCCCCAGGGTGGTGCAGAGCTTCCGGAAGGTGGGGACGCTGGGGAGCATCAAGCCCCGCTCCAGCCGCCCGTAGACCTCGCTGGCCATGTCCAGGCGTTCGGCTACGTCAGCCTGGGTCAGCCCCGCCCGTTGCCGGGCCGCCCTGGCCACGTTGCCGATGGTCTCGGCAAGCTTCTTATCCATCGATGCTCACGTAAACGGTGGGGGCGATCGAGTTGGCCCCGCACTTGGCGCAGTGCAGATAGGAGTGGAAACGCGAGTCGTGCCAC
>DATBQV010000360.1:0-6511 GCA_036560625.1 Gemmatimonadales bacterium | reverse complement strand
CTCGGTTGTGATGCCCGAGATCCCGACCCACCGATGATGTGACGCGGACAGGTGATGGATGAGGTGGCCGAACTCGTGGAACACGGTGCGAACGTCGTCCGGCTCCATCAGTCCGGGGTCGCCGGGCACGCCACCCGGCAGGTTGCAGACGAGCGCGGCCTCAGGGATCTGGCTCGTGGTGCCGGTGCGCACGGCAAAGGTGGCGGCGTGGTTGAACTTGCCCGCCCGGGGATGCATGTCGAAGTAGAAGCGGCCGACCACCTTCCCCTTTTCCACCATCTCGAACGTCGCGACCGATGGGTGCCACACCGGCACGCCCTCGACCCGCCGGAAGGTGACGCCAAAGATGCGCGCCGCCACGTCCAGCATTCCCTGCTCGACCCGATCGTATGCGAAGTACCGGCGCGCCTGCTGGGCGTCGAAGTTGTATTGCTCGCGCTGCACCACCTGGGCCCAGTAGCGGCGCTCCCAGCGATTCACGCCGGTCGCGTCCGGAACGTCCTGCTGCTTGCGCCGGAGCAGCATGGCGTACTCGCGGGCGGCGGCCGTCCCGGACGCGTCGACCACCTTGTCGATGAAGTCCGAGGCGTTCTTTCCGGAGCCGATCATCTTGTCCGCCGTGACGTAATCGGCCCAGTTGGCGAAGCCGAGCAACGTGGCCAGCTCGTTCCGGGTCGCGAGCAGGGAATCCAGCACCGGGAGGTTCTGGGGCCAGGCCCGGTTCTCGAACGCGATGGTGAGGCGGCGCCGAAGCGAATCGCTCCTGGAGTAGGTGAAAACCGGGAACACGTCGGGGTAGTCCGTCGTGAGGCGGACCGTGCCGTCGGGTCCGGCCGCGTGCCGGGCGATGAAATCGGCTGGCAACCCGTCGAGCTCCGCCGGGGTCGTGAGAACCGTGTCCACGTCATCGCGGATGTTGCGCTCGAACGCCTGCTGGAGTGCCACGAGCCGGTCCCGTAACGCGCGCACTTTCGCACGCGTGGCATCGTCGCGGTCCACGCCCGCGAGCCGGAACGCGCGCAGCGTTTTCTCGACGTAGAACCGGGTCTCCGGGTCGGCGCGCTTGAGGTCGATGGCGCGCACCGCGTCGTACACCGGCCGGCTGAGCGAAAGCTCGGTCGCGAACCGGCTCACGGCCTGGTTGGCAGCCTCGGCAGACCCCCGGACGGTCGGGTCGGGGTGGACTTCGCGGATGAGCGTCGCTTGACGCCCGGCGGCGTCCAACTCCCCGACAATGGCGTCGTAAGGCACCAGCGTATTGGCGACCGATCGGGGGCCTTTCGTCGCCAACAGCTTGTCCCAGCTCTTCCGGGCCGCCGCCAGCCGCTCCGCCGTGAGGGCGGCGAACCGGGCGGAGTCCGGCTGGCCGGTCCAAAAGGGGAGGTCAGGAGTCTGCGCCGCCGCCGGGGTGAGGGCGACGAGCGTCGCGAGGACGGCCGCGGTCGTCGCGGCGTGTAGTGCCGGCATGGCCATGCTCCGAAGAAGGGGCCTCAGAGGTCCGTTACCGCGCCGAGGCTCGCGCTGGAGACGAGCTTGGCGTACTTGTACAGCACGCCGCTCGTATACCGCGAAGGCCGGGGCTGCCATGCGGCACGCCGCCGGGCAAGAACGTCCTCCGGCACCTCGAGCTGGAGGAGCCGGCGGTCGGCGTCGATCGTGATCCGGTCGCCCTCCTCCACCAGAGCGATGGCGCCGCCCACCGCCGCCTCCGGGGCCACGTGCCCCACGACCATCCCGTAGGTGCCGCCCGAGAACCGCCCATCGGTGATGAGCCCGACCGAATCGCCCAGACCCGCGCCGATGATGGCGGAGGTCGGGGCCAGCATTTCCCGCATCCCGGGGCCGCCCTTGGGCCCCTCGTAGCGGATGACCAGCACATCACCCGGACGAATCCCGCCGGAGAGGATGGTGTCGAGACACGCCTCCTCCGACTCGAAGACGCGCGCGGGGCCGGTCATGCGGTGCGACTTGATCCCCGTGATCTTGGCGACGGCACCCTCGGTGGCGAGGTTGCCGCGCAGAATTGCCAGGTGGCCTTCCGGATAGACGGGGCGGCGCCAGGGGCGGATCACCTCCTGGCCGGCCGGCGCGTCGTCGGGCACCGCGCGAAGCACCTCGGCGACGGTCTCGCCGGTGACGGTCAGCGCGTCGCCGTGAATCAGGCCGTGGGCCAGGAGCATCTTCATTACTTGCGGCACGCCGCCGGCCCGGTGCAGATCGGTCGCCACGAACCGGCCGGACGGCTTGAGCTCGGCGAGCACGGGCACGCGCGCCCGGATCGTCTCGAAGTCGTCGATCACGAGCGGTACCCGCGCGGCCCGCGCGATGGCGAGGAGGTGGAGCACGGCGTTGGTCGAGCCCCCCAGCGCCATGACCACCGCGATCGCATTCTCCAGGGCCTGTCGCGTGAGAATGCGGCTCGGGCGCCGGTCGGCTTTGACGGCGTCCATGAGTACGCCGGCCGATCGGGCCGCGCTCTCCTCTTTTTCCGCGTCTTCCGCCGCCATCGTGGATGAGCCGGGGAGGCTCATGCCCATCGCCTCGATCGCGGAGGACATCGTATTCGCGGTGAACATGCCGCCGCACGAGCCCCGGCCGGGGCAGGCGTGCCGCTCCACGGCCAGCAGCTCCTCGCGCCCGATGCGCCCGGCGCTGAACTCGCCGACCGCCTCGAACGCGCTCACCACCGTCAGGTCCCGGCCGTCCAGATGCCCGGGCTTGATGGTTCCGCCGTAGACGAATACGGCCGGGATGTCCATGCGGGCCATGGCCATCAGGGCGCCCGGCATGTTCTTGTCGCAGCCGCCGACCGCGATCACGCCGTCCATGCTCTGTGCCTGGCAGGCCGTCTCGATTGCGTCGGCGATGACTTCGCGGGAAACGAGGGAGTACTTCATCCCCTCCGTCCCCATCGAGATCCCGTCGCTCACGGTGATGGTCCCGAAGAGCTGGGGCATGCCGCCGGCCGCGCGCACGGCTGCCTCGGCGCGGCGCGCCAGGATGTCCAGGCCGGCGTTGCAGGGCGTGATCGTGCTGTAGCCGTTCGCGATCCCGATGATCGGCTTGCCGAAGTCCGCGTCGCCGAATCCCACGGCGCGGAGCATGGCGCGGTTGGGGCTCCGCTGTACCCCGTCGGTGATGGCGGCGCTCTTGAGCTTGGTCATGGGGATGGGGAGGACGGGTCTACTTCGAGGTCGACTCCAGCGCGTTCCGCTGCACCTCGTCCGCCGTGACGGGAGTGAGGGCGGCATTGTCCGTTTCGCCGGTTCGGATCCGGATCACGCGCTCGAGCGGCTGGACAAAGATCTTGCCGTCGCCCACGTCGCCGGTGCGGGCGGACGCGACGATGGCTTTGATCGTGGGCTCCACGAACGCTTCGGACACGGCCATCTCGATCTTTACCTTCTCCCGGAATTCCAGCACGATCGACGAGGCGCGGTAGTGCTCGACCAGGTCGCGCTCGCCGCCATGGCCGCTCACGCGGCTGATCGAGATGCCGGTGACCCCGGCCCGGAACAGCGCGGCCTTGACCTCGGCCAGACGCTCGGGTCGGATGATGCAGGTGATCATTTTCATGCGTCCAGCTCCGTGGAGGGGCGGTCCCCGGACATCCTGACCGCTTGAATGAGCTAGCGGCTTCCTCCGCCGACCGCAAGACAGCACAACGCCGGCGGCCGGTGGACAACCCGGTCGCCGGCGTTGGTCGTCCCGTCCGCTACGCGTCGTAGTACATGAAGAACTCGTACGGATGGGGCCGCAGGGTGATGGCGGCGACGTCTTTCCGTTTGAGGCTGAGCCACGCGTCCAGCACGTCCTGGGTGAACACATCGCCGGCCAGCAGGAAGGCGTGGTCGCTTTCGAGCGCGTCCAGCGACTCGCCCAGGCTGCCCGGCACCTGCTTGATCAGCTTCTTGCGCTCGTCATGGATGTCGTAGAGGTCCTCATCGACCGGCGCGGGCGGCTCGATCTTGTTCTCGATGCCGTCGAGCCCGGCCATGAGCATCGCGGCGAACGCCAGGTACGGGTTGGCCGTCGGATCCGGCGCGCGGAACTCGACCCGCTTGGCCTTGGGACTGGTGGAGTACATCGGGATGCGGCAGATGGCCGAGCGGTTCCGGGCCGAATACATCAGGTTGACCGGCGCCTCGAAGCCGGGCACCAGCCGGCGGTAGCTGTTGGTGGTAGGCGCGCAGATGGCGAGCAGGGCCGCCGCGTGCTGGATCAGGCCGCCGATGTAGTACTTCGCCGTCTCGGACAGGAGGGCGTAGCCGTTCACGTCGAAGAAGAGCGGGGTATCACCCTTCCAGAGCGACTGGTGGCAGTGCATGCCGGAGCCGTTGTCGCCGAAGAGGGGCTTCGGCATGAACGTGGCCGTATAGCCCAGGTTGTGGCACACGTTCTTGATGATGTACTTGTACGTCATCAGCCGATCGGCGGTCTGCACCAGCGGACCGAACTTGATGTCGATCTCCGCCTGGCCGGCCGTCGCCACCTCGTGGTGCTGCACCTCCACCGGGATGCCGGCATCGATCAGCGCCAGCATGATCTTCGACCGCACGTCCTGCAGCCGATCGAGCGGCGGTACCGGGAAGTAGCCCTCCTTATGCCGGGGCCGATGCCCGAGGTTCGGGGTCCCGTTCCGCCCGGCGTTCCAGATGCCCTCCTCCGAGTCCACGTGGTAGTAGCCCTCGTGGGCGTTCTGGTCGAACCGGACCGAGTTGAAGATGAAGAATTCGGCTTCCGGACCCCAGAACGATGCCGTCGCGATCCCGGTGGTCTTGAGGTGCTCCTCGGCCTTGAAGGCGATGAATCGGGGATCACGCGAATAGGGCTCGAGCGTGATCGGATCGTAGACATCGCAGGTCAGGGAGAGGGTGGGGACGGACAGCACCGGATCCACGAACGCGGTGGAGACGTCCGGCATCAGGAGCATGTCGCTTTCGTTGATGGCCTGGAAGCCACGGATCGAGGAACCGTCGAAGCCGAGCCCTTCTCTAATCATGTCCTCATCGAGCGTGGCCGCCGGAATGGAGAAGTGCTGCCAGGTTCCCGGCAGGTCGACGAACTTGACGTCTACCACCTGGATGTTCTTCTGCCTGATGAGGTCCAGCACCTTTTTCACTTCGGCCGGGGCCGAGCGCCGCTCTGTACCTGCCTTCACGGTTGTGGCCATCGCATCCTCAAGAACGGGTCAATGGTGAAACAACGAAGCTCCCTGCGCTCCCGGGTCGGACGCAGGGGGCTTTCCGCAGACATCGCGAACGCTACCCGCGGGCGAGGGCCAGCAGACATTGGAGGTGTGGTCGGGTGCCCCATCTGGGGAGAGAATACATAATTGGCGGGCGGCTGTCAAGCACAATGTGCACGATCAGCACTATATCAAGACGTCGTAAAGATGTCCGTTTGAAAAACGTAAGAATTGAGCAACGAATTGTGCTAGTTATGCACGAATCTCTTGACAATGCGAACAGCGGGCCGTATGGTGCGGGCGTCCGTTTCGTCTCAGGCCGCAATGTCTCGTCTCGCTTGGCTCCCCGCACCGCGCCCGCGGGTGGCCCGAAATCCATGGAACCCGCGGCCGAGCCGCGCGGAGTCGCCGTGACCGGTCCGCCCGGTCACCCGGGCCGCTGGCCCGACGCCGTGCTCGCCGCCCTCGCGTACTCAGCCGTCGCGAGGGCGCTTTCGTTGAAGCCGCCGGGCGATCCCGGTGGCGAGCCCACTTCCAGTCGGAGGACAGGTCCATGAATCGGTTCGGCAGGTTCGTCACGCTCGTCACGCTCGCGGCGGCGACGGCCCAGGTTGGTCCCGTGACGGCGCAGGCCCCCGCGGACTCGGCGAAGGCGGCCGGGGATACCGCCACGGCGGCCGCGCCCGCCCCGCCCGCCGCACCTGCCGGCCCCAAGGTGAACATCAGCGGGTTCGTGACCGCCTCGTACACCTACTCCACCCGCCACACGGGTGGTGCCGGGAGCCCGATCGTCGGGCGGCTGTACGACCGCTTCCATGACCAGATCGAGCTGAACGCCGCCAAGCTGGTGCTGGAGAAGCCGGTCGCCACCGACAAGTTCGACGCCGGGGCCCGGGTTGACCTGCTCTTCGGGCAGAACCCCGCGGTGATTCAGTCGGCGGGCCTCAACCTCGGCACGAACGGGGACATGACCCAGGCGTTCGCGACGGTCAACATCCCCGCCGGCGACGGCAAGTACGTCCAGTTCAAGGCCGGCAAGTTCGTGACGCTGATGGGGGTGGAAGTGATCGAGGACGTGGTCAACCCGAACCTCTCCGAGGCGAACCAGTTCATCTATGTCGAGAACTTCACCATGACCGGCCTGCGAATGGACGCGAAGCCTGCCGCGACGGTGGACTTCGAGCTGGCGCTGATCAATGGGTGGGACGTGGTGCAGGACAACAACTCCAAGAAGTCGTTCATGGGCCGGCTCGGGCTCACTCCGGACTCGCTGACGACAATCGGGCTGGTGGGCTACTTCGGGAACGAGAAGGCCGCCGTGGG
>DATBQV010000359.1:0-5496 GCA_036560625.1 Gemmatimonadales bacterium | reverse complement strand
TCGTACGAGGAGTACGCGCGCCACAACAACGACCAGCGCGAGCGCCCGGTCACGCTGCGCGGGCTGTGGGATTTCCACCCCGTGCTCCCCCCGGTGCCGCTCGACGAGGTCGAGCCCGCCGCGCAGATCGTGAAGCGCTTCGCGACGGGCGCGATGAGCTTCGGCTCGATCAGCAAAGAGGCCCACGAGAACCTCGCCATCGCGATGAACCGCATCGGCGGGCGCAGCAACTCCGGCGAGGGAGGGGAGGATCCCGCGACGTATCGCTCGCTTCCGAATGGAGACCGGCTGGACAACCGCATCAAGCAGGTTGCTTCGGCCCGCTTCGGTGTCACCGCGGAATACCTGGTGCGGGCGGAGGAGCTGGAGATCAAGATCGTGCAGGGCGCCAAGCCCGGCGAAGGCGGGCAGCTCCCCGGGCACAAGGTCACCGAGCTGATCGCCCGGCTGCGCCATGCGGTGCCCGGCATCCAGCTGATTTCTCCGCCCCCGCACCACGACATCTATTCGATCGAGGATCTCGCCCAGCTGATCCACGATCTCAAGACGGTGAACCCGGCCGCCCGGGTCGGCGTGAAGCTCGTGGCCGAGGCCGGGGTCGGCACCGTGGCGGCGGGCGTGGCAAAGGCGTACGCCGACTACGTCCTGATCGCGGGGCACAACGGGGGCACCGGCGCGTCGCCGCTCTCGTCCATCAAGCACGCCGGGTCGCCCTGGGAACTGGGCCTCGCCGAGGCGCAGGCGACGCTGGTGCGCAACGGCCTTCGGCACCGAATCGAGGTCCGAACGGACGGCGGGCTCAAAACCGGCAGAGACGTGGTCATTGCGGCACTGCTCGGCGCCGAAGCGTTCGGGTTCGGGACGGCGGCGCTGGTTGCAATCGGCTGCGCCATGGCGCGCCAATGCCATCTCAACACCTGTCCGACCGGGGTAGCCACCCAGCGGCCGGATCTCCGCGCGAAGTTCAAGGGCACGGCCGAGCAAGTGATCACCTATTTCACCCTGCTGGCCGAGGAGGTCCGGGAGATTCTGGCATCCATGGGGTTCCGCTCCATGGACGAGATCATCGGCCGGAATGACCTCCTCGAACGGGTCGAGCGCCCGGATGTGCCGAGGGCCCAGATGCTCGACCTGTCGATGCTGCTCGCTACTCCGCAAACCGCGGGGCCCGCCGGGCCGCTCCGGCGCACCGAGGCGCGGAACGACCGGCCGGGGATGACCTGCCTCGACGACGAGATTCTGGAAGAGCTTCAACCGTATCTGGAGAGCGGGCTGCCGTTTGCGGGCAACTACGAGATCCGCAATCACCACCTCACCGTGGGCGGCCGGGTCGCGGGGGTCATCGCCACGCGCTTCGGCGATGTCGGCCTCCCCGATGGGCGGATACGCCTCCGATTCCGCGGCCCGGCCGGCCAGAGCTTCGGAGCGTTCCTCACCCGAGGGATGCACCTCGACCTGGAAGGCGAAGCCAACGACTACGTCGGCAAGGGATTGAGCGGCGGGGAGATCACGATCCGGCCGTATCGCCGGGCGGCGTACGCCGACGCCACGCACCAGCACCTGATCCTCGGCAATACGGTGCTGTACGGCGCCACGGGCGGTAAGCTGTTCGCCGCCGGGCAGGCTGGAGACCGCTTCGGGGTCCGGAATTCCGGCGCCATCGCGGTGATCGAGGGAGCCGGTAACCACTGCTGCGAGTACATGACCGGCGGCATCGTCGTCGTACTGGGTCGCGCGGGCCGAAACCTCGGCGCCGGCATGTCGAACGGCGTAGCCTATGTGCTGGACGAGACCCGAACGTTGCACGAGCGGGTCAACTTCGACATGGTCGAGCTCGGAGAGCTCGACGGCGAGGACGAGGAGGTGCTGCGACGCCTGGTGCGTGAGCACGAGGAAAAGACCACCAGCCCGCGGGCGCGCACGCTACTGGTCGAGTGGGCCCGGTTCCGGCCGCTGTTCCGGAGGGTGGCGCCCAAGGGTGCGGAGGCCTTCGTCGCGGCGGCCCGGACCGCGTATCTCCAAGGCTCCGCCGCCGAGTCCGAGCCGGCGCTCGCCCGGCGGAGTGCGTAGCGGTTAGCTTCCGGGCGCCATGCTCCGGCGCCCCCATTTCTGCTTCGTGCTCGGTCTCGTCGGGGTGCTCCCCGGAGCGTTGCGCGCGCAGGCACGGGCCACGCAAATCGGATTCGAGTTGGGGTACTCGCACGCCCAGTTCAGTCCGGCCGGGACCCCGAGCGCAACTCAGGAGGGCAGCATCATCGCCGGGTTCTTGTCCCGGCGGCTTGCCGGTCCGCTCAGCGGGCAGATCGAGCTGATGTTATCTCGGCGGGGCGGCGGTCTTTCGGCTCCCGAGACCGGCGGCACGTTCCTGGGCACGGCCCAACTGGTCTACATCGAGGTTCCCGTACTGGCACGCATTACGGCGCCGGTCGGCCGTCTGCGGCCGGTGCTGCTTGGCGGCGGCTCGCTCGCCGTGTCCGTCGGCTGCGAGTTACGGGTGGAAGGGTCCGACAACATCGAACAGAAGCGGTGCGACGGCGATTCCGCCACCGTCGCGCTCGCGGGCAGCGATTTCAACGTCATCTTCGGCGGCGGGCTCGAGTACACGATGCGCAGCGCCACGCTGCGCCTGGAACTGCGGCGGATCGTGGGGTTACGCAACCTCGCGCCCGGACAGGACCTGAAGAACCGGGTCTGGGCGGTTCTGGCGGGAATCACCTTCTAAAGCCCACCACCGCCACCAGTCCGAAGCCGATCAGCAACAGCCCCGCTACCCAGTTCACAACCCGCAGCGCCCTCACCCCGAGGCTGCCCCGGAGCACGCCAACCCCGCCGCTCAAGAGGGCCCACCAGAACGTAGATCCCGCGAACACCGAGGCCACGAGCGAAAGGCCGGTGGCTGGCCCCGTCACGCCGTTCGCGAGCCCCAAGCCCGCGAACGCGGCCGCGAACGAAAGAATCGTTATCGGATTCGTGATGGTGAGCAGCAGGGTAGACCCGTAGGCCGCCCAGAGGCGCGGCGCCGCGCCGGCCGCCGCGCCGGCTTCAGCGGGCCGGGCGAGGATGGTCCGGATGCCGAACCAGCAAAGGAAAAGCCCTCCCCCCAGGCGCAGAAGGTCGGCATGCGCCACCAGTGCGCTGGTCGCTGCGGTGAGGCCAAGGGCCGCTACGGAGCCGTAGGTTGCGTCGGCGGTCGCCGCGCCCAGCCCGGAAACGAATCCGGTCCGGGAACCGGCCGAGAGCGTCCGACGAATGACGAGCACCCCGATCGGGCCAACCGGCGCGGCGACGGCAAAGCCGAGGACGAACCCGCGTCCGATGAGTCCCCAGTCCACAACGGTTACTCGCGCGCGTCGAGGGGAGGAAAGCGGACCGACTCCTTCTCGGACCGGAGCACCACGAGCGTTCGGGTCCGGAGCACCCCCGGACCGCCTTTCAGCTGCTCAGTGAGCAGCCGGTCCAGATCGGCCGGACCCCGGGAGCGGATCTTGAGGAGGTAGTCGTCGTCGCCGGTGACGTGGTGGCATTCCTGCACCTCGTGGAGGCTGGCGACGCGGGCCAGGAAGGCGCGGCGATGGTGCGGCGTTTCCAGCGTCACCGATACGAAGGCGGTGAGCGGGAATCCGGCGGGCCCGGGGGCGACGAGCGCGGCATAGCCGCGGATGACGCCGCTCTCCTCGAGGCGTCGCACCCGCTCGGCGACGGCGGGTCCGGTGAGTCCGACGCGGTCGCCGATGCGAGCCCAGGCTTCGCGGCCGTCCTGGAGGAGCAGGGCGATGATTTTCGTATCGACTGCATCCATGCATCAAGTCTAACGTTTCGTTTGTAATAATCAATTTCTGCCATCGAATCGAGATCAGCCCAGCGGTGCCCCGAACATCGCGCGCAGCCCGAATCCCCCTCCCGTCCTCTCATCAGAGCCGCGCCCCCTTGCGAGAAACCCGACGGCTTCCGATACTTGCTGGACGACAAGCAAGTACCACTCGGACCCTCAACCCCGGCACGCATGAGCGCACCCGAACGCGAGCGCAACGCCGCGCGCACCCGCGAGGCCATCCTCGACGCCGCCGAACGGCTGTTCGCGCGGCACGGCTACGGCGCCACGAGCCTCAGCCAGGTCGGCAAGCTCGCCGGCGTGTCGCGGGCCACACCCGGATATTTCTACGGCTCGAAGCCCGACTTGTACCGAGCGGTGCTCGACCGGTGCTTCGGCGAGGTCCGCCGCGCGGTGCAGGCCGGCAGGGACCGGGCGCTCGCGAGCGGTGAGTCTCCGGAGGTCGTGCTGGAGGGAGCCGTCTCGGACTATTTCGACTTCCTCGTCTCGCGGCCGAACTTCATTCGCCTGCTCGAGCGGGAAGCCCTGGCCGCACGAGGGACCCTACCGGAGGCGACCGTCGAGGTGCAGGCCGGGCGCGAGGCATTGGCCGCGCTCGCGGTCGAGCTGGGGCTCGACCCGTCCCCTTCCGGCGAGGCGGCCCACCTTCTCCTCAGCATCATCGCGCTCTGCTGGTTCCCGCTCGTGCACGCGAGCACCGTCGCCCAGGCGGTGGGCATCACGGTCGACGGAGCCGCCGCGCTTGCCCGCCGCAAACGGCACGTGATCGATCTCGTCCTGTACGGCGTGAACGGCCGGTCCGGCCTGGCGCCGATGGCCCAATCCTCAGCCGGCAACTCCCGATGACCAACGTGATCTCGGCCCCGGACACCCGACCGACGCAGCCCCTCGCCACCGAGCAGGAAGCTCGCGAAGTCGCCGAGGCGGCTCGCGAGAAGGAGTGGCAGGCGCCGAGCTTCGTTCGAGAGCTGTTTGACGGATCCTTTCGGCTGGACCTGGTGCACCCGTATCCCCAACCGGATCCCCGCGAAGTCGCGAAGGCCCGCCCCTTCCTGGAGCGGCTGGAGAAGTTCCTCCAGGAGCGAGTGGACAGCGACCGGATCGATCGCGAGGGCAAGATTCCGGCGGACGTGATCGACGGCCTCCGCGAGCTGGGAGCGTTCGGGATCAAGATCCCGGAGGAATACGGCGGTCTCGGTCTCAGCCAGACCAGCTATACCCACGCGATCGGGCTGGTCACCAGCCAGGACGGCAATCTGACCGCGCTCCTGTCGGCGGCGCAGTCCATCGGGGTGCCTCAGCCGCTCAAGCTGTTCGGGACACCGGAGCAGAAGAAGCGCTACCTGCCCCGCCTGGCCAAAGGGGCCATTTCCGCCTTCGCCCTGACGGAGCCCAACGTGGGTTCCGACCCGGCCGCGATGACGACGACGGCCGAGCTGTCCCCCGACGGCACGCACTACATCCTGAACGGCGAAAAGCTCTGGTGCACCAACGGGACCATCGCCGAGCTGATGGTGGTCATGGCCCGGACCGGGCCCAAGCGGATCAGCGCCTTCATCGTCGAGACCGAGTGGCCGGGAGTCGAGGTGGTCCAGCGCCTGCATTTCATGGGACTCAAGGCCCTGGAGAATGGCGTCATCCGGTTCACCAACGTGCGGGTGCCG
>DATBQV010000358.1:0-8264 GCA_036560625.1 Gemmatimonadales bacterium | reverse complement strand
ATTACCATGTCGAGCAGCATCGCGGAGGCTACCGCGATGCCGGCCAGCGACAGCACCGTGCGCAGCGGATGGCGACCGAGATTCCGCAGGGTCCACGCGAGCGCCATCAGCCGCGACCCCAGAGCACCGTCGGCGGGGTGCGGACGAGCCGCCAGGCGGCGAGCGCGCCCGCGCCGAGCCCGAGGCAGAGCGAGAGCGCAACGCTGAAACCGACGATCCCGGGCGTTACCAGCGAGAAGATGAGACCGGTATCGAAGCGGCGCTGATAGTACGCGTTGGTTACGGCGCCCGCCGCCAGCGCGAGCCCGGTTCCGAGCACCGAGCCCAGACTCGCGATCAGGCACGACTCCAGGAGCAGCGCCGCGAAGATCGTGCGCCTTCGCACTCCGACAAACCGCATCACGGCCGCGTCGAGGCGACGCTCGTCGACCTTGAGCAGCATGATGCAGAGGAGGAAGACCGCCCCGGCCACGATCGTGATGACGCCGATGGCGCGGTGAAAGCGGCTCACCACCAGAAAGGTCTGCGAGGACTCGGCCGCGATCGTTCGGGAGGGATATGCCCGGAAACCGAACGCGGCCTGGTTGAGCGCGTCGGCGGCAGCGGCGGGGTCCGTCCCCGGGACGAGCGCAACCCCCATGCGGTCGACCCGGTCGGGAGTGCCGAGAAGAGACGCGAGATCAGGGAGGTGCAGGCGTACGGAGCGATCGGGACGCAGCACGCCGGCCGGATCCGGCTTCGGCTCATAGATCGCCGCGACGACCAGAGCGGCGTGGAGCGAGTCCGGCGCGGGGCCGATCCGAACGGTGTCGCCCACTCGAATGTGGAGTTCTCGGGCCAGGCGCCGCTCGACGGCAATACTCGGCAGCTGCGCATCCGCGTGCGGCCCCACGCAGACCGAGAGGAGGACCAGCAGGCCGAAGCTCGCAGCGGGTTTGCGCATGTTCTATTATCCTACACGTATTCCTGAAGTCACCCGAAAGGACGTCATGGACGACGAGCGGGACCGACCGCGGGTTGCCGTGATCGGTGCGGGCCATCGTGGGCGCGGCTGGGTTGCGCTCGCGCTGAGCCGCGGATGGCCGGTGTCACTCTACGACCCGGAATCCTCCCTCCTCCAGCGGGCGGGACACGACGTGAGTGAGCGCGTCCGCCGCCTCACCGACGCCGGCCGCGCGGATCCGCTCGCCGCCGCGGGTGCGCTCGCCTCACTTCACATCGGACGCAGCCTCCTCGACGCCGTCGGCAGCGCCGACCTCATCCTCGACGTGATGCCTCTCGACCTGGTCAGCCGGCAGCGGCTGCTCGAGCAGGTCGAGCAGGTGTCGCGCCTGGCGGCGATCACTGTCTGCTTCACCGGGAATATGCACGCGAGCGTGCTCAGCGCGCGCCTGCGGCGGGCGGATCGGCTGCTCGTCGCGTTCGCCCTCGATCCGGTCGAGATGTCCCCGCTGGTCGAGCTGGTGCCCGGGCCGCGGACCGATCCGACCTGCACGCTGACGTTACAGGCGTGGCTCGCGCGCCTCGGCAGAGAAAGCGTCGTGCTGCAGCGGGAGGTGCCGGGGAACGCCACGGGCCGGATTCTCGCGGCTGTCTGGCGCGAGTGCATCGACCTCGTGCTGGAGGGCGTGGTGAACCTGGCGGACGTGGACCGCCTGGTGTCGCTTGGGCCCGCGATCGAATGGGCCGCCGCCGGGCCGCACCTCACGCAAGTGATGGCCGCTGGCTCAAGGGGCACCAGCGTGTTCCTGAGCGAGCAGCTCAAGAAGCAGGAGGCCGTCTGGAGCAGGCTGGCCCGCTGGCAGAGCCTGTCCCCCGAGGATCACCAGCGGCTGATTCGTCTCATCGAGCGGGAGTACAACGAGGAGCCTAGAGCCCTGCGCGCACAGCGTGACCGGTTCCTGGTTCGGCTGCTGCGCGCGATCGACCACGGGGACGGCCTGGGCCCGCTGTTCGACGAAGAGGAACCGGGCTTCGAGGAGGAGGCTGAGCCACCGGAGGTAGGACCGCACCCGTCCTGAGTCGCCGGCTGCTATTGAGGAATGTGCCGGAAGGGGTGCTCGAAACTGAGGTAGAGAAAGAGTGCGTCGGGGTTGGCGTCGTTCAGGCTCACGACGTAGCCAAGCCCCGTCACGATCTGAAGCCCGCCGGAAAAGTTGAAGCCCCAACGAAAGCCCGGATTGAGATACGCGGAGGTGTGACGATCGGTCACGCCTGACGCCACGACGTCCTGCTCGCTCAACCAGAGACCCTCCAACATCAGATTGAACAGCGGCCGGACGAGCCAGATGATGCTCGCCCCCGCGTTGACGGTGGTGGTCGTTGCCTGAGCGCCTGCCACGCTCTCGGCTGACGGCAGCAGCGTCGCTCCCAGGTTCCAGTGGGTGGACAGCCTCGGATTCACCTCCACGGTCACGGGCAGGCTCGCCTGGAGCCCGACCGAGCCCGACCCCCGGCCGAGCTGCGCATTGCCGGTGGGCAATACGAGACTGAGGCGCGGCGCGAAATAGACCGGGCCGCCCGCCATACCCATCGCCTGAAAGCGATAGTTGAACAGGGCGTCTCCGAGGCCGGTCGTCTGGAAGTCTGCGTGATGCTCGAGGGGGATGGTGTAGCTCAACTGGTGACGCATGCCGCCGAGCGGCCATTCCTGGGTGAACGTGTAGACCCAATCGCCGCCGCCCGAGGATCGGGTGAAGTTGCTGATCTCCTGCACGACGCCCGGCGCCTGGTTGTACGCCTCTTCGATGAGAAAGCTGTTGTCCTGGAGGGGCTGGGTTACCTGAGCAGCGAGGTCTACGACCGCACCGCCAAGGCAGCAGCAGAGCAGGCAGGCCCCGAGCGCGCGACGCACATTGCGCGGCTCAGGCCAGCCATTCACGGAACGTCCCGAACAGCAGCCAAGCGTTGAGCCCGATAATGGCGAAGGCGGTCAGCCAGGCCGCGCCGCGCAGGAGCACTCCGCTCGTGAACCGGCCCATCTTGCCGCGGTCGCCGGTGAACAGGACCAGTGGGACCACGGCGAACGACAGCTGGAGGCTCAGGATCACCTGGCTCAGGATCAGGAGCGAGCCGGTGCCCTTCTCGCCGTAGAGCGCGGTCACGATGATCGCCGGGATGATCGCGATGAGGCGGGTGATGAGACGGCGCAACCAGGCAGGCAGCCGGATGTTGAGGAAGCCCTCCATCACGATCTGGCCGGCGAGCGTACCCGTGATCGTGGAGTTCTGCCCCGAGGCCAGCAGCGCAACCGCGAACAGCCCGCTCGCCAGCGTGGTGCCGAGCAGCGGTGACAGCAGGCTGTGCGCGTCACCGATGTCCGCCACGGCCTGGTGCCCGCTCCAGTGGAACGTGGCCGCCGAGAGGATCAGGATCGCGGCGTTGATGCAGAACGCGAACAGGAGCGCGACCGTGGAGTCGAACGTGGCGAAGCGGATGGCCTCGCGCTTGGCCTCCGGGCTTGGGCCGATGCGCCGTGTCTGCACGATGGCGGAGTGCAGGTAGAGGTTATGCGGCATTACCGTCGCCCCGAGAATGCCGATGGCGATGTACAGCATGTGCGGGTTGGTCACGATCTGCGTGGTCGGGACGAGCCCGCGCGCCACCGCGCCCATGTCGGGACGGGCCAGCAGCAGCTCCAGCGCGAAGCAGCCCCCGATGGTCAGCACCAGCGCGATGATGAACGCCTCGAGATAGCGGAAGCCACGGTTCTGGAGCGCGAGGATCAGCAGGACGTCCAGCGCCGTGAGGCACACGCCCCAGATGAGCGGGATCCCGAAGAGCAGGTTGAGCGCGATGGCGGAGCCGATCACCTCGGCGAGGTCACACGCCGCGATGGCGATCTCGCAGAGCACCCACAGCGCAAAGCTCACCGGACGCGAGTAGTGATCGCGGCACGCCTGCGCGAGGTCCCGGCCGGTGACGATGCCGAGGCGCAACGAGAGCGCCTGGAGCAGGATCGCCATCAGGTTGGAGATGAGGATCACGCTGAGGAGGGCGTAACCGAACCGGGCACCGCCCGCGAGGTCGGTGGCCCAGTTGCCCGGGTCCATGTAGCCCACGGCCACGAGATAGCCCGGACCCGCAAACGCGAGCGCCTTGCGCCACCACCCGGGCGCGCCCGGGATGTGGATGGTCGCGTGCGACTCGGGGAGGCTTGGCAGCGTGCGCGGGTAGCGCCACCCGGCAAGCTCTTCAGCAGGCGGGAGACTAACGCTCATGCCGATTGGTCCCGCAGACACAGCAGGCTCTCAGCCAGCTCGTGCCCGATGACGCGCTCGTGCTCCGCCACGCGAATCGTGATGGGCCCGCTGAACGGCTGCCGCTCCAGCACCGTGACCATGACGCCGGGCTGAAGCCCGACGGAGCCCAGGTACCGCAGGCGATCCGGGTCGCCGGCGGTTACCCGCCGAACTTCGACCGTTTCGCCGGCGGGGATGTCGGCCAGCGGCGTGGTCAGAACCTCCTCGACCCACCCCTCGGCGGTCGGAATCGGCTCACCGTGGGGGTCGGCGTCGGGGTTTCCCAGCGCTTCCGCCATCCGCTCGATGAGCCCATCGGAGACGGCGTGCTCCAGCCGCTCGGCCTCTTCATGCACCGCATCCCAGGTGTAGCCCAACCGGGCGACGAGGTAGGCCTCGAGAATCCGGTGGCGGCGGATCATGCGAAGGGCGGCCCGGCGGCCCTCGGCGGTGAGCTGGACCCCCTTGTAGGGAACGTGCTCCAGCAGGCCCTGCTCCGAGAGCCGCTTGATCATTCCGCTGACGGAGGGGGCGGAGAGCTCCAGCCGGTGGGCGATGTCGCTGGTGGAGGCAGCCCGACCCTCGGGCGACAGGCTATAGATGGCCTTCAAGTAGTCTTCGACGGAGCGGGTAAGTGGTTCATGGCCGAGGGCTGCGCTCATACGAATCCAGTAATTAGTTGACGCTAAATCTGTGATACGATTAGACTAATGTCAAGTTTCCAACATGCGAATTCACGCGACAGCATAGCGCAGCCATCACGACACTGTGCTAGCAACAATGCGGCGAAGTCGCTGTCAGGAAATGGCTTGGAAGAACGAGTCCAGAATCCGCTCCGTCATGCCCCACACGATCATGTCCTCGATCATGAAGGCCGGTACCACGAGCGGGTCGCCGCGCACGGTCACGGTCGTCGGCCGGCGCGCGTCGGGGTCGGTCAGGCGGGTCAACTCGACCCAGTGCGCCGAGGCCACTTCGGCGTTCAGCCGCAGGTCGAGGCGGGCGGGAAGGGTGAAGACGAAGGGGCGCACCGCGACCGGTGGCAGGACCGGCGTCCGCGGGGCCACGTCGCTCAGGACGCCGATCCGGCTTGCCCGGGTGAGATCGACGCCGATCTCCTCCGCCGACTCCCGCATTGCCGTTTGGACCAGGTCGGCGTCCCCCGCTCCGCGACGACCGCCCGGAAGGCCGATCTGGCCGGACCAGGGATCACCGAAACGCTCAGCCCGGCGGATGAGCAGAATCGAAAGGGGATCGGGCGCGAGGATCAGGGCGACGGCGGCCCATCGCCGGTCCGGCTCGATCGCCTCGACCGGCTGGTGTTGGGCGAGGCGGTCGGCAATGCGGGCCAGCGAGAGGGAGAGCGGGTGGGTCAGGGGCTAGTGCGAGTGGCAGGCGCCGCCGCAGCAGCCGCCCGACGGGGGGCCGAGTTTGCTGAAGTCAGCGGGCTTTCCGGCAGTGGGGGGGCGGGCCGGGAGCGACATGCGCCGCTCGACCTTCCGCTCGCTGCACCGGGGGCAGCTCACTGTGGTTCCGTTCCGAACGAGCCGCTCGAAGTCGGAGCCGCAGGAGGGGCAGTGGTAGTCGTAAATGGGCATGGTTCAACAATACGGGTCCGACCGCCGGAAGTGGAGGGAGGCTACCTCGGCTCGGCTGCCAGCCGGGCCAACGCCGCCTTGGCCTCGCCAACGTAGGGTTGCACCTCCGGGTCTCCCTTCCGCCAAGCGGCCGCCACGTAGCGGTAGTCGCCGATCGCGTCGTCACGCTCGTGGAGCCGCTCCCGGACCCGTGCCCGGGCAAGCCGTACCAGCACCCCGGAGGCAGAGGCCCCCACGCCGCTCGAGCGCCGTTCGAGCACTGCAACTGCGCCCCGATCATCACCGCGCGCCGATCGCAACGTTGCGAAGGTGAGTTGGTACGCCTCACACCAGCCGCCGCTGCAAAGCGTATCCGGAATGGCGGCAAAGCGGCGAAGGGCATCAGCCGAGTCGCCGCGGGCGAGGGCTAGGTAACCCTGGGCGATGGGCGTTCCCAGCGCGATCAACTGACGCAGGGGGCGATCCCCCGTGCGGGCGAGGGCCTCCGAGCGTCGGACGATCTGGGCGATGGCCGTGGTGTCCCGCCGCCCGTTCCACCAATCGAGGCTGGCGTATACGCTCGCCGTTGCCAAAGGCGACTTCCCGAACGCCGCGAGCCAAGCGTTCAGTGTGGACGCGAAGGAATCGGCCGACATGCCACCCAGCAGGCCGCAGTCCCGGTACGTACTCCGGCCGACCCAGCGGAGCTGAGAGGGGTCGAAATCACGACATGCCTCATGCAGGTGGCCCCGCGCAGCGAGCCAGGCCCTGAGGGCATTGGAGGTGAAGAGCGAATCCGTTCCATAAATCCAGCCGTCGGGGCGGCCCCGTACCGCCGCGCGGACAGCACGAAGAGCCGTTTCGGCCGAGTCCGGGACATTCCAAAAGGTGAGATGCACGTCGCTCAGTGCCTGAGCCGACGCGCTGTCGAACATGCGATCCAGGTTGGGCACAGGATGCGAGTCGTTCTCGACCGCCGCCAGCATCAGCCGCACGCCGGACGCGCCGGACCCGCTGTGTCGCAGCATCGCGCGGGCATAACGTCGCGCGGCCGCCTGGTCATCCAGCTCGAGCGCCAGCCCCACCGGGTGCTCATAGGCCGGCGCAAACGTGGAGTCGAGCGCGATCGCGCGATCGAAGGTCTCGAGCGTCTGCCGCGGAGATGACTCCAGGTCGCCGCCGAACCCGAAATGCTGGCGCGCATCGCCCAGCATGTACCAGGCTTCCGGATCCGTCGGGTAGCGGGTGATCGCCGTCCCGAGCGTCTGGAACAACCGGCGCTGAAGGGCGCGGTAGCCGCTGTCTCCTGTGGTACTGAGGTTGAAGAGCCCGTAGATCTGCGAGTCCGCGGCTGTGAGCAGGCTATCGCGGGGTGAGAGGCCCCGGTTGAGTGCGCCGGCGCGAAGGCCGTAGACGGTCGCCAGGGTGTCGTAGGGGTTGGCCGACCAGCCGATCGCCTCGCTGGTGCGCCGGAGCGCCAAGGGGAACGTGCTGTCCAGCTCGACCGCCCGCCGGTAGTAACCGAGGGCAGAGTCGTAGTCCGCGCGACGGTAGAGCTGCTCGCCCTGAAGGAAGCTCTTGAGCGCCGGCAGTGACTTCGCTCCCAGCCCCGCGATCCGGAATGCCCCGATCTGGCGGGTGCGGTTGAGCTCGTTGAGCAGCGACACGGCTACGCTGTCGACCAACTGATCGATACGGTCGGCGGCGCCGCGTCGATCCACTTCACCGAGCTGGCGGCCGGTGCGGGCATCGGCGATCGCCGCGTTGATGCGGACGGAGTCGCGACCGGTGCCGACGACGCTGCCGAAGACGACGAGTCCGGCCCCCGTGCTCTGTCCCAATGCCTGCGCCGAAGGCGCGTCGGCGCGGCCGCGCCAGCGGCTGACCACCATACTCGGCGCCACGATGCGGAGCGGCCCCGCTCCGTCGAGATCGCGGGAGAGCACGTCCACCAACCCTTCGTGCCAGACCGCAAAGCGCTGGTCGAGTACATCGAAGGGAGCCACCGCCACGAGATTCTCGTCGAGGACGGCTGCCGGCCGTCGTCGGGTCCGCCCGACGGCGAGCCCGAGAACGATGATCGCCGCCACACCGGCACCGATCCACCAGCGCCGGCGAGAGCGCACCCCCGGCTGAGGCGCGCCACCGCTCGGCGCCGCGACGGTCTCCCCGCTCGGCGTGACGATCTCCCCCAACGCCCGCACGACTTCGTCGGCGGTCTGCGGCCGATCGGCGGGACGCTTGGCCAGCAGGCGCATGACGAGCGCGCCGAGCTGCGGTGGAACCCCCGGACGGCGGCGCGCGATCTCCTCCGGCGCCTGGGTCATGTGGGCGACCGCCAACTGCGGCGCGCTTCGGCCCTCGAACGGCGGATGGCCGGTCAGCAGCTCGTACGCCATCACGCCGAGGGAATAAAGGTCGGTGCGCTGGTCGACGGATGGGTCGC
>DATBQV010000357.1:0-2531 GCA_036560625.1 Gemmatimonadales bacterium | reverse complement strand
ACCTGCTGCTCCGATTCTACGATGCCGAGCGGGGCCGGATCACGATCGACGGAGTGGACATCCGGGAGCTATCCACGGCCGAGCTTCGGGGGCTCATCGGGTTCGTGCAGCAGGACCTCTTCCTCTTTACCGGCGACATCCTGCACAACCTCACGCTCGACGCCCCGATTCCGGCGGCCAGCGCGGAGGCGGCGGCCCGCCGGGTCGGCGCCGACCGGTTCGTAGACCGGCTGCCCAAGGGGTACGGCCACGTGCTGGGCGAGCGCGGGCGGAACCTGAGCGTGGGGGAGCGGCAGCTCCTGAGCTTCGCCCGGGCGCTGGCGCGGGACCCCCGCATCCTGGTGCTGGACGAGGCGACCAGCTCGGTGGATACGGAGACGGAGGGCCAGATCCAGCGGGCGATCGCGGAGTTGATGGCCGGCCGCACCGCCATTGTTGTCGCCCACCGATTGAGCACCATCCTCCACGCCGACGAGATCCTGGTGATGCATCACGGCGAGATTCGCGAGCGGGGGAGTCATCGGGCGCTGCTGGCCCAGCAGGGGCTGTACGAGCGGCTATACCAGCTTCAGCTGCGCGGTCAAGGGTCCGAGCCGGGTCCCGGCGAGGTAACCCACGTTAGCTTGCGCGGTTAGGGGGCTACCGGTAGCTTGACTGGCACCCCGATGACGGCCTTGGAACCGGCTCCATGATGCAACTCGAGGTCGGCGGCTTGCGATACCCCATTGCCGCCGGCGAGATGGTCGTCGGCTCCGGCCCGGACTGCACGGTCCGGCTGTCGGGCGATGGCGTCCAGCCGCGCCACGCGATCGTCCAGGGCCTGGCCAACGGGTCGGCCGCGATCCGCCGTGCCGCCGAGGGCGCGGAGATCCTGGTGAACGGCGTTCGCCAGGGAGACGATCCGACGCCGGTGCTGCACGGCGACAAGATCCAGATCGGTACCCACGAGCTGCTGGTCGTCGATCCCGCCCGCGCCGGCCACACCAAGTTCTTCGATTCCTCCGCCTTCGAGAAATTCACGCCGGCTCCGGCACCGAGAGCCCCCGCCCCCGCGGTGGTCACCGGCGGCCGGCTGGTGTGTCTCACCGACGGGCGGGAATACCAGGTCGGCGCCGCGCTGGTGATCGGGCGCGATGCGAGCGCGGACGTCGTCGTGCCGGGCAACGAGGTGTCCCGGCGCCACGCGCAGATCGTGGCCACGGAGCAGGGCTTCGTGCTGGTGGACACGAGCACGAACGGGACGTTCGTGAACGGGCACCGCGTCGAGGGGTCGTGCGTCCTCCAGCGGGCGGACGTCATCCGGATCGGCGCGGACGAGTTCCGGTTCTACGGCGAGGCGACGGCGGTGCCCGCCACCCCGGCGCCTCCGGCGCCCCCTGAGGCGGTGGCGGAACCGCCCGTAGCGGAACCGCCCGTGGTCGAACCGCCCGCGGCGGCGCCCGCCCCCGCCGCGGCCGGCCAGGGTGACGCGCCGACCGGGGCGCAGCAGCGGCTGTTCAACACGATGTTCGGCGTGGGCGGCGTGCCGGGTAGCCCGCCGTCCGGCCCCGTGACGCCGATCTCGATCGTCGACGCGCCGATCGCCTCACTGCTGGTGCGGAGCGGCAGCCTCAAGGGGAAGCGGCTGACGGTACGAACGCCGGTGGTCAACATCGGCCGGGCGGACTACAACGACCTGGTGATTCCTGAGCCCAGCGTCAGCTCGGCACATGCCAAGCTCCAGCGGCGGGAGGGGATCTGGGTCCTCAGCGATCTGGGCTCCACCAACGGCACCTACGTCGACGGCGAGCGCGTGACCGATGAAACGCCGCTGGGCCCGGGCGCCGCGATCCGGTTCGGCGAAGTGACGACGTTGTTCGAGTCCACCGACGACACGACCGGAATCCAGCAGCGGGTCGGCACCAGAATGGTGCCGGGCGTTCCGGTGGAGCCGGCGGGGACGCCCACCCCCACCGCGCCTCGACGGCCGATCCGAATCGCGCCACCGGAACCCAAGGGTGTCCCCAAGTGGGTGGTGGCGGTCGTAATCCTCGCGGTCATCGGCGTCGCCCTGTTCATGCTCATCAGATAACGGAGCCACGTGCACTTCACCTGTGCCGCCCGAACCGACGTTGGTGTCGTCCGGTCGGGCAACGAAGACAACTATCTGATGCTCTCCGACCGTGGCGTCTTCATCGTCGCGGACGGCATGGGCGGGCACGCGGCCGGCGAAGTCGCGAGCGAGATGGCGGTGCGTATCGCGTCGCGCGAAATCGGGTCGATCCGCGGGCTGTCCGAGCCGCAGGTGGGGGATCGGATCCGGGGCGCCATCCGCGTGGCCAACGATGCGATTTTCGAGCGGACGATCTCGGAGCACGACAAGCGGGGCATGGGCACGACCGCGACGGTCCTCGTGCTCATGCGCGGGCGCTATCTCATCGGTCAGGTGGGCGACAGCCGAGCGTACCTGCTCCGGGACGGCGCGTTCAGCCAGCTCACGAAGGACCACTCCTACGTGCAGGAGCAGGTGGACGCCGGGTTGCTCACGCCGG
>DATBQV010000356.1:0-7465 GCA_036560625.1 Gemmatimonadales bacterium | reverse complement strand
GTGGCGGGGCTGCCGAGCCGCAGGCGGAACATCGCCGCTCCGATGAGGTCGCCGGCCCGCTCCCGGGCCGCGGCCTCCGTCGCGGGCACCCGTGCCATCGCCGCGGGTAGCCGCGTAGCTGCGTACAGCGTCGCGCGACCGAGACTGTCGCCGGTGAGCACCGCGGCCCGCAGCCGGAGCCAGTCCTGGACGGTGGGCACCAGCGCCCCGGCCGCAAGGTACGCGGCCGCGGCGCTGTCGCGCTGGTTCAGAGCCTCGCCGGCCTTCCCAAGCACTACGAGCACTTCGGCGCGCCTCACCGGATCGCCCAGATCGGCGAGCGCCTCGCGCGCGCGCTCGGCGGCGAGCGTGTCGTTGCCGAGCTCGAGTGCCGCCCGGGCCGCGAGCAGAAGCGCCGGTCCCCGGAGTCGCACGTCGGTCCACGACTCGCCGCCGACCAGGCGGGCGACCTCCGCCCATCCACCCCAGCGGCTCGCGGCCGTTGCCGCAAGCAGCACCACCTCGGGAGAACGGAGCGCGGAATCCCGGACGACGGGATCGAGCAGGCGGCTGGCGCGGTAGGGAAGGCCCAGCGCGATCGCGTCCGTCGCGGCGGCCAGGAGCGAGTCGGGAGCCGCCGTCGGCGTTCCGGCCAGCGACTCGGGAACGAACGCGGTTTGCGCGGCCAGAGGCCCAAGCGAGCCGAACAGAAGCAGAGCGACGAGGCGGAGCGAGCGGGTCACTCGGGAATCTCGCCGAGAGGAGGGGCCGGAGAAAGGGCGACGGTGCCTGACGCTTTGCGTGCCCGCCGAACCTGGAGTTCATTACTTGCGGTGAGCGACATTCACGAGCGGGTCCGCATCGACAAGTGGCTCTGGGCCGCGCGGTTCTTCAAGACCCGCTCCCTCGCCACCGATGCCGTGGCCGGCGGTAAGGTCGAGGTGAACGGCGAGCGGGCGAAGCCCGCGAAGCTGGTCCAGCCGGGCGACGAAGTGCGCCTTCGTCTCGGCCCTTACGAGCACCTGATGCTGGTAAGGGGACTCGCGGAGCGGCGCGGACCGGCGAGCGTCGCCGCCGGACTGTACGAGGAGCGTCCGGAGAGCCGGGCGGCCCGCGAGCGGGTGGCCGAGCAGCTCCGGCTGGGTGCAAGTGCGTGGGCCACCGAGGAGAAGGGCCGGCCTACCAAGCGGGACCGGCGCACGCTCGACCGATTCCGCGGCCGCGACTAGAGGCCGGCGGCTACCCCATGTTCTCGACCATGGCGCGGGCGAACCCGCTGGTCGAGACGAGGGTGGCGCCCGGCATGAGCCGCTCGAAGTCGTAGGTCACCCGCTTCTGGCCGATTGTCTTCTCCAGCGACGACACGATGAGGTCCGCCGCCTCGTGCCATCCGAGGTGCCGGAACATCATTTCGCCGGAGAGGATCACCGAGCCGGGGTTGACCTTGTCCTGGCCGGCGTACTTCGGCGCGGTGCCGTGCGTCGCCTCGAAGACCGCGTGGCCGGTGAGGTAGTTGATGTTCGCGCCGGGGGCGATCCCGATGCCGCCCACCTGCGCGGCCAGCGCGTCCGAGATGTAGTCCCCGTTCAGGTTCATCGTGGCGATGACGCCGTACTCCTTGGGCCGCGTGAGGATCTGCTGCAGGAACGCGTCGGCGATCACATCCTTGATCACGACGCCACCCGGCAACCGGCACCATGGTCCGCCGTCGAGCTCGGTCGCGCCGTACTCCTCCCGGGCGAGCTGATAGCCCCAGTCGCGGAACCCGCCCTCGGTGAACTTCATGATGTTCCCCTTGTGGACGAGCGTCACGCTGGCGTACCCCTGGGCGATGGCGTAGTCGATCGCGGCCCGAATCAGCCGCTTGCTGCCCTCCTCCGAGATCGGCTTGATGCCGAGCGCGCTCGAGTCGGGGAATCGGATGGTCTGCACCCCCAGGTTCTCCTGGAGGAAGCGGATCAGCGCGCGCGCCTCGTCCGTGCGGGCCTTGTACTCGATGCCCGCGTAGATGTCTTCCGTGTTCTCCCGGAAGATCACCATCCTCACGTCCTGGGGCGCCTTGACAGGTGACGGAACGCCCTCGAAATAGCGAACGGGGCGCACGCAGGCGTAGAGGTCGAGCTTCTGCCGGAGCGCCACGTTGAGCGAGCGGAAGCCGCCGCCGACCGGCGTGGTGAGCGGCCCCTTGATCGCGACGAGATGGTGCGCGATGGCCGCCAGCGTGTCGTCGGGGAGCCAGCTGTCCAGCCGGTTCTTCGCCTTCTCGCCGGCCAGCACCTCGAACCAGACGATGCGGCGGTCGGCCCCGTAGGCTCGGAGCACTGCGGCGTCGAAGACGTGCTGCGCCGCGCGCCAGATATCGGGCCCGGTGCCGTCGCCCTCGATGAAGGGAATGACCGGATGGCTCGGCACGTCGAGCCGGCCATCGCCCAGGGTGATCGCCTCGCCCTGAGGCGGGGCCTTGAGATTTCTATACGTGGGTGCGGAGACGGTAGGCATGACGAGACCGGCAGAATGAGGATAGTCGCTCAGCGTAAGTTAGCCACCCGCCCATGAACGGCAACGCTCACGCGGACCATGGTGCCGCCGTGCTCTTCGGTGAGTACGAGGCGTGGTGCGTCGCCTTCGCGGAGGTCACGCGCCGGGCCAAACGGCGCTTCGAGACCCGCGACTGGCTCGGCACCCAGACCGACGCAGCCGAACGCCTCGCCCTCTACCGCCGCCACGTCGAGCGGACCGTGGCCTGCCTGAGCGAGCTGCTGGGCGACGCGATGCAGGAGCGCGGAGCCTGGGCCCATATTCGGCCCGTTTACGCCGGACTGGTCGAGGCGCGGCCCGACTCCGAGCTGGCGGAGACCTTCTTCAATTCGGCGAGCCGGAGCGTGCTCGGCACCGTGGGCGCCGACCCGGATACCGAGTTCCTCGAGTTCCCCGCGAGCGGCCCGCTCGTGCGCACGGGGCCGATGGTGTTCGACACGTACCGGGGCGAGGTCTCCAGCCGGGAGCCGGTCGAACGGCTGCTTGGCGCGTGCGCCTGGCACGTACCGTACGCCGACGCGACGGGGGATGCGGCCCTCGTCGCCCGCGCCGTGGACGCCCGGCTCAGCGAGCTCGGCTGGCAGGGCGAGCCGCTGGCGATCGATCTGCTGCGGGCACCGTTCTACCGGAACAAGGGAGCATACCTGGTCGGGCGGGTCCGGTGGGGCCACGAGCTGGTTCCGCTGGTGCTGCCGCTGGTGCACGGCGACCGCGGGATCGCCGTCGACGCGGTCCTCCTCACGCAGGACGAGTCCAGCGTCGTCTTCGGCTTCAGCTGGTCGTACTTCTTCGTCGACGCGCCGCACCCGCGCGGGCTCATCGCCTTCCTCCAGTCCCTCATGCCCCACAAGCGGATCGACGAGCTGTATACGTCCATCGGCTACAACAAGCACGGCAAGACCGAGCTGTACCGCGCGCTGCTCCGACATCTGGAACGGCCGGATGCGCGTTTCGCCTTTGCCGAAGGCGACGAGGGGATGGTGATGTGCGTGTTCACGCTGCCCTCGTTCAACGTGGTCTTCAAGATCATCAAGGATCGGTTCGGCGCTCCCAAGAACACGACCCGCCGCGGTGTGATGGAGAAGTATCACTTCGTGTTCCAGCGCGACCGCGTGGGCCGCCTCGCCGACGCGCAGGAGTTCGAGAATCTGGAGTTCCGGCGCCGCTGCTTCCCCGCCGACCTGCTCGCCTATCTGCAGCGCGAGGCCGGGAAGAGCGTCGACGTCATGGGCGAGAGCGTGGTCGTCCGCCACGTCTACACCGAGCGCCGGGTCACGCCGCTCAACCTGTTCCTGGCCGAAGCCGACGCCGGCAGCGCGCGGGACGCGATCCTCGACTATGGCAACGCCATCAAGGATCTCGCGGGAGCGGACATTTTCACGGGGGACATGCTGCTCAAGAACTTCGGCGTGACCCGCAACGGCCGCGTGATCTGCTACGACTACGACGAGCTGTGCCTGCTTCAGGAATGCGTGTTCCGGCGGCTGCCGCAACCACGGTCACCCGAGGACGAGATGGCGGCGGAGCCCTGGTTCCACGTCGGCGAGCACGATGTGTTTCCGGAGGAGTTCGCAGCGTTTCTCGTCCCCGGCGACCGGCTCCGGGCGACTTTCCTCGGCGCGCATGGCGACCTGCTGAGCGTGGACTTCTGGACCGGCGTTCAGCGGCGGCTGGCGGAGGGCGAGATCTTCGATTTCTTCCCCTATCGCCAGAGCCGTCGCCTGCACCAGGACTGACGCCGGCGTTCAGCGCTGGTGGCGGCCGGTCGACGCCGAGTCGGGCGACACGGTGAGGCTGGCACCGGTGGAATCCGCGTGCATCCGCAGGATCTCCTTGCCCGCCTTGTTGTGCACCCGCAGCACGGCTCCATGCGAGTCCGCCTGCAACTGCACCAATGGCTTTGCCGAATCACCCCGGATGTCGATGATGGCGTGGGTCGAGTCGGCGCGGATGGTGACGGCAGCGGCCGACGAGTCGGCGAGTCGCTGCGCCTTGAGCCCGGCCAGCTCCGCCTGCGCCGCGACTGTGTCGTAGAACGTGGCCCGCCATTCCTCGGCCTGGGCGCGGGGCGCCAGGATCGCGCGCACCACGCCGCCGGGCTCGATGACGATCTCACCGATGGGCTCCAGGTGGTCAGCCGCCGAGTCCGTCGGCGAGGTGCAGGTGAACCCCGCCCGCCCACCGAACGCCACCGGCTCCCGCACCGTGATCGTACAGCCCTGCACCTCGTCGATGGTGCTCGAGTCCTGGAGCCGCACGACGAGACGGAAACCGGTCACCTTCTTGGGGGCGCTTCGGAGCAGCTCCAGCCGGCGCACCGAGCCCAGCTGATCGCCGTCGAGGCGGAACGGCAGGAGCGCCAGCGGGATTCCGATGGGCCGGCTGGATTGGGCCAGCGTCTCAGCCCGTCGTAGCCCGTGTCGCACCAACACTATAAGCGTCATACCAACAACAAAGACCGCCACCGCACCCAGGGCGATCCTGACCCAGTATCGCTGCATACGAACCTCACGGTCGGGCGGGGCCGGCCATCACGCATGGCCGTTTCAAGGAGAAACGAGACTTCCAGCCGGATTGTTTCACCCAACGCGCTTCCGTGCTTGATTTGACGCGTGCCGCCCCCCGCTTCGCGCGTGACTCTCACCATCGATCTCAACGCCGACCTCGGCGAGGGCTTCGGCGCATGGCCGGCTCCGGCCGACGCCGAGCTGTTTCCCCTCATCTCGTCAGCCAGCGTGGCCTGTGGGTTCCACGCCGGCGATCCGGGACGGATGCGCGAGAGCGCCGCGCTCGCGACGCGCCACTCGGTCGTCGTCGGGGCGCACCCGGGATATCCCGATCTGCTCGGCTTCGGGAGGCGGGAGCTGGGGGCCACGGCGCGTGAAGTCGCCGACTACGTCGCGTATCAGGTCGGCGCGATGATCGCGTGCGCCCGTGCGGCGGGGACTCGCGTGCGCTACGTGAAGCCGCACGGGGCCCTGTACAACCGCGCCGTGCATGACCCTGAGATTGCGCGGGCCATCGCGGAAGGCATCCGCGCGGCCGAGCCCGAGCTCGCGTTCCTGGGCTTGGCCGGGAGTCCGCTGCTGACTGCGGCGCGGGAGGCCGGTCTTCGCGGAGTCCCCGAAGCGTTTCTCGATCGCGGGTACCAGCGCGACGGCTCGCTCGTGCCGCGCGGTGCCCCCGGTGCGCTGCTCGACAATCCGGAGGCCGCCGCGTCACGGGCGGTTTGCCTCGTGCGCGAGGGCACCGTCGATGCGGTGGACGGAACGGTACTGGAGGTGCGGGCGGAGTCGCTCTGCGTGCATGGCGACGGCGCGCGGGCGGTGGCCGTGCTGCGTACCGTGCGAGGCCGGCTCGCCGCGGAGGGCATCACGATAGCGCCGTTCGTCCGGTGACCGGGTTTCCCCGGGTCGAGCCGCTCGGCGACTCGGCGCTGCTCGTGGTGCTCGGGGAGGGAACCGATCCACAGCTCCTGGCGCGTGTGGTCGGGCTGGTGGATCGCATCGGTCGAGCGGACCTGGCGGGGGTGCGCGACATCGTGCCCGCATACGGATCGGTGGCCGTCCTCTTCGACCCCCTGACCCAGGATGGTGATGCGCTGGCGGCGCAGCTCGCGCGCGCGGCACAAGAGGCGGAAACCCACGCGCCGCCCTCGCCCCGCACCACACACGTGCTTCCCGTTCGATACGACGGGCCCGATCTCGCGGACGTGGCCGAACGGACCGGACTCTCTCCAGTCGAAGTGATCCGTCGCCACGCCGAGCCCGATTACGGCGTGCACTTCCTGGGCTTCGCGCCCGGCTTTGCCTACCTCGGGCCCCTCGACCCCTCGCTGGTGCTGCCCCGCCGGACGGAGCCGCGGCGCCGGGTTCCCCCGGGGAGTGTGGCGATCGCGGGCGCGCAGACCGGCGTGTACCCGCTGGAGACGCCGGGCGGCTGGCACCTGATCGGACGGACGGAGGCGGTGCTGTTCGACCCCGCGCGCGATCCTCCGAACTTGCTCGCCGCGGGTGACCGCGTGCGCTTCTCGCCGGTCGAGTGATCACCGTCCTTAGAGCCCCAGCCTTCGCGACCGTCCAGGATCTCGGTCGCATCGGGCACCTGAGTGCCGCGGTGCCGCGCGCGGGGGCGCTCGATCCCTTCGCGCTTCGCGTCGCCAATCTGCTGGTGGGCAACAGTCGCGATGCGGCGGTGATCGAGTGGGGAGTGGGAGGCGGAGAGATTCGCTTCGAGCGCGACGCCACGATTGCTTTGGCAGGAGCAACGGCCCGGGCCGCGATCGGCGGCCGGCCTATCACCAAGGACCGGGCCGAGCCGGTGCGCGCGGGGGAATGTCTGCGTGTCGAGCGGATCGAACAGGGCGCGTGGGTCTATGTGGCGGTGAGCGGCGGCATCGACGTGCCGCCGGTGCTCGGCAGCCGGGCGACCTACCTTCCCGCCCATTTCGGCGGGCTCGATGGCCGGCTGCTTCGCACCGGCGACCAACTGCCTATCGGCGACGCGGCGCAGACGCCGGCCTCCCGCGCGAGCCTGCCCGCCGAACTGGCCTCGAAGGGAGCTGATGAACCGATTGCGCTGCTCTCAGGTCCCGATCATGCGGCGGCCCCCGCGGCGTGGGACTGGCTCCTGAGCACGGAGTTTCGGGTCTCGCGCGCCGTGAGTCGGATGGGTTACCGGTTGGAAGCACAGGCCCCGTCGTTCTCGGTCCCGGGCGATCGTCCCTCGGCGCCGGCGTGTCCGGGCACGGTTCAACTTCCGCCCGGAGGAGCGCCGATCGTGCTGATGCCTGACGGGCCGACCGTCGGCGGGTACGTGCGTGTTGCGGTGGTGGCAACGGCCGACCTGGGTCGCGTGGCCCAGCGCGCGCCGGGAGAGAGCGTGCGGTTCCGGATGATCGAGGTGCACGAGGCCCGGGCCCGACTCCGGCGTCAAGAAGAGGTGCTGA
>DATBQV010000355.1:0-9052 GCA_036560625.1 Gemmatimonadales bacterium | reverse complement strand
GACGCGTATACCGATCGCGAGCGGAGCACCGGCATCCCCCTCGGCGTCTACTCGGCGGGCGGGCTCGAGTCCCCGGTATACGTGGACGCCGACTTCCTGCTCGGGCCGGAAGCCGCCCACCTGAACATCAGCGGTGTCTCGGGCCTCGCCACGAAAACCAGCGCGGTCGAGTTTCTCCTCTCCAGCATCTTCCAGACGTTCCCGGCGCACCGCGGCACGGTGGCGGCGCTCTGCTTCAACGTGAAGGGCCCCGACCTCTGCTTCCTCGACCAGCCGGGCGACATCACCGATGATGACCGCCGGCTCTTCGACCGGCTGGGGCTTCGGCCGGAGCCGTTCGGCGACGTCCGCTACTTCGCGCCCTTCAAGCCGGACGGCGTCAACCTGAACACGCTCCGGACCAACGAGCGGCTGGCCGCCAACACGGAGCCGCTGGTGTGGGGGCTCCGGGAAGTGCTGGACTACGCCGAGGTCGTGCTCAACCGGGACGATGTGGACGCCAAGGCCGACGCGCTCATCGACTTTCTCGGCGAGCGGGTGGTCGGCTGGGAATTCACCGACCCGCAGTTGCGGGAGCAGCCCTTCGAGGTACAGAGCTTCGCCGATCTGGAGGAGTTCTTCCGCGCGATCTTCGACTATCTGGAGAGCCGGCGCGGCGGAGAAGTCTGGCGGACGCATCACGTCGCCACGATCCGGAAGATCCGCAACCGGCTGGGCAACATCGCGACGCGGTCCAAGGGGCTCGTCACCGACGACGGCTCGGCCAACGACCTGCCCTGGGGCCGCTTCGCGGACCGGACCGCGTACGTGGTGGATGTGGCCGGGCTCGACCCGCTGGCGCAGGACCTGGTCTTCGCGCGGGTGGTCTCCCAGCTGCGCGAGCACCTCGAGCGGCGCGACCTGGGGGTCGACCACGTCGTCGTCTTCGTGGACGAGTTGAACAAGTACGCTCCGGCCGACGGGCAGGACACCTACGTGCGCCGCATGCTCGTGGACCTGTCGGAGCGCGGGCGATATCTCGGACTCGTGCTCTTCTCCGCCCAGCAGTTCCGCTCGCAGGTGCTGCGGCGCGTGACCGGAAACGCGGGAACCACCGTCTACGGGCGAATGGATCCGGACGAGCTGGCAACCGCCGGCTATGCCACGCTCTCGCCCGCCATCAAGACCCGGCTCGCCACGCTCGCGAAGGGCGAGCTGATGGTCCGCCATCCGCACTTCACCCAGCCGGTGTTCGTCCGGTTCCCCAGGCCCGCCGTGCTCGGCGGCCGGGAAGGCGTGGAGAAATTCCCGCCCGCGTCCGATCTGCCGTTCCCCGACGCGGTGGCGCGCCAGTTGCGCGCCCTCGATCGCCGCGTGGCGACCGAGGGCATCCGTGATCTCGTGGCGGGCCGGCGTGACGAGGATGTGCGGCGCGCGCTCTCCGCCACGCGCCGCGAGCGACCGGCCGATGTGGAAGCCTATTTCCGGGCATGTCTGGGACGACGCGTTGGCGCCGAAGTGGCAGGCGCGCGGCGGGGCGTACCGGCACTCCGGCGCGGAGACGATCCGTACGCGCCGTAGAGCGCGGTAGCTATTAACCTGCCCGACCGCTATACTGCAGCACTGTATATCACAAGGCTGCTTCCCGCACCTCCCGCAGCCGGCAGCTCCCCACCAGAAGGCCACATGGTTCAGCTCCTCGTCTCCGAGCTCATGGAGGCACGCGGCATTTCCGCCTATGCCCTCAGCCGGGGTGCCAACCTCTCGTATCCGAGCGCCTACCGGCTCTCGCGCCGGGGTGGCGTGTTCGGTCGCATGCACGCAGAGACGCTCGATCGCCTCTGCCAGTTCTTTCGGGTGCAGCCGGGCAAGCTGATCCGATGGGTACCGGCACGCGCTTGATCCTGTCCCTCCTGAGGTCCCTGTGATTGGCAACGTGGCCGTAGCCCTGGCGTTGCTGGGCCCGGCCGACACGGCCGCGGTCATCCGCGACGTGCCCGTGGCGAGATCGGAGGTCCTGCGCACCACCAGCTTCGGCGCCGGCCGCCCGGTCGTACTGATCCCCGGCCTCTTCGGGGCGGCGTTCGGGTACCGGAAGATCGTGGGGCCCCTGGTCGAGCTGGGCTATCGACCGATCGTCATCGAGCCGTTGGGGTTCGGCTGGTCATCGCACCCGCGCCGGGCGAATTACTCCCTCTCGGCCCAGACCATGCGAGTGGCGGCCGTGCTCGACAGCCTGGGAATCCACAAGGCGTTGATCGTGGCCCACTCGACCGGTGGGTCCATCGCGCTGCGTCTGGCGTATCAACGGCCGGACCTGATCGAGGGCATCCTCCTGATCGACGGCGGGCCGACCGAGTCGGCAGCCACGCCCGGCCTGCGCAGGGCGATGCGCTTCGGCGGCATGCTGACCAAGGCGTTGCTCCAGCCCGATGCCTTTCGCAGCGAAGTGCGGCGCGAGATCGTAGCCAACTCGAGCGATACGAGCTGGGTCACGCCGGCGGTGATCGTGGGCTACACGGAGGGTGCCACGGCCGATCTATCGGGCTCGATTGACGCGTGGCAAGGGATGGCCAAGTCGGTTGAATCGGAGAGTCTGCTGGCCCGACTCGGGGAGTGCAGGGTGCCGGTGCGCCTCATCATCGGTGCCGTGCCCCACCAGAGCGGCGTCGGTGCCGAGCAGGTCGATCTCCTGGGCCAACGGTTACCGGACTTCCAGGTGGAGAGCGTTGCCGGCTCCGGCCAGTACATTCAGGAGGAACAACCCTCGGCGGTCCTCGCCGCGCTCGAGAAGCTGGTGGCCACGACGAAATACGCGGTCAGGTAGGCCGGTCGCGCCCGAGCTTGATGCTCCGGGTGGCGCGGTCGCGGGCCGCGAGCCGGGACCCGTGCGCATCCAGCAGGTCGCTGCGGGAGATCATGCCCACCAGGCGCGTTGGGGCCTCGGGCCTCACTACCGGCAGGCGTCCCACTCTCTCCTCAACCATGTGGTCCGCGGCTTCGCGCAGCGTACTCCCCTCGTAAATCACCGCGGGCGGCCGCTTGATCACGCGGGCCACCGGCGCGGCGGGATCGGCGTGCGGGTCGGCGATGTCGCGCAGCGTCACCACTCCGATCAGATCGCCGTTGGCATCCACCACGGGGTAGCCGTGGTGCGCGGCCTCGGCCGCCCCGCTCGCAATCCACTCGCGCGCCTCGCCAACCGTCCGCTCGCCCGCCAGCACGGCGACGTCGCGCACCGAGTGATCACGGACCAGACGCTGGCTGAGGTAGTCCACGCTGTATTCCGTGCGCACGGGGGCGCCACGCCGGGCGAGCCGCTCCGTCATGATCGAGTTGCGCATGCCCGCGATCGAAATCAGATAGGCCGAGCTGCACCCGCCGAGCAGCGGAAGAAGCCCGAGGGGCTGGCGGGTCGCCTCGAACGCGAAGACGACGGACGCCAGCAGGGCGCGGGATGCCCCGGCGAACATGGCGGCCATGCCGACCAGCGCGCCGATGCGCGGATCGATGCCCGCCCCGGGCGCCAGCGCGGCAAGGCCCGCCGCCAGCAGCGCTCCCAGCCCGCCCCCGATAGTCATGAGCGGCGCCAGCGTCCCTCCCGAGGTCCCACTCCCCAGCGCCACCGCCCACGCGACCAGCTTGAGCAGCACTAGCGCCGCCAGGGTCCGTGTGAAAAACGCCCCGCCCAGAATGCCGATGATGTTGTCGTACCCCACGCCCAGAATCGCCGGCTGCATCCACCCCAGCACCCCGACGACCACCGCGCCGATCGCCGGCCACCACATCCAGTGGATGGGCAGCCGCTCGAACGCGTCTTCGATCGCGTACACCGCTCGCGTCGTGCCCACCGCCGCGACGCCGATCACGGCGCCGAGTCCGAGATAGACCACCAGCGCGGCGGCACCCGGCTCGCTCAGATCGGGCATCGGGAAGACCGGCCCCGATCCATGCACAGCCATGCGGACGGCCGTCGCCGCGGAAGCGGCCAGGGCGACGGGGATCAGCGATCGCGCGCGATACTCGAACAGGAGCAGCTCGACCGCGAGCAGCACCGACGCGACCGGCGTCCCGAAAGTCGCCGCCATCCCTGCCGCCGCGCCGGCGGCGAGCAGCGCCTTCCGCTCGTCGGCGGTGGTCTCGAGCAGCTGGCCCAGCACCGACCCCAGCGCGCCGCCGGTTGCGATGATGGGTCCCTCCGCGCCGAACGGACCCCCGGTTCCGATCGACACCGCCGCCGATAGCGGCTTCAGCAGCGTGAGCCGAGGGGCGATCCGGCTCTCCGCGTAGAGCACGCGCTCCATGGCTTCCGGAATGCCGTGCCCCCGGACCGCCGCATGGCCGTAACGCGCCATCAGGCCGACCACGATCGCGCCCACGATCGGGATGACGATCGTTACCGGACCGAGCTTCGTGCCCGCCGGCGTGACGAGCGCGGTGGACCAGCGTTGGAAGTACGCCAGATTCGTGATCAGACCGATCAGGGCCTGGAGCGCCTCCGCCGCAATCGCGGCGCCGAGCGCCACCAGGATGGCGAGCCCACACAGCACCAGGATCCGTCCCGCCGGTTCGCCGTCGGGGCGGGGGAGGCGCACCGTCTGGAGCGTCGGCGCCAGGGACGGGGCGACAGGCAGGCCGCCGGCCGGGTTGACCGGCTTGAGGTCGGGAGGCTCCACGCTAGCGGGAGGAACGGCCGGGCTTGGCCGGATGGTCGGCAGCTTCGAAGAACAGGGGCGCCGGGTCCGCCTCCATCCCGGCGGCCCGGACGAGGTCGTTCAGGCTGGTGGCCAGCGGCTTGAGCCCGGAGCGGGGGAGTCGCTCGAGCGCAGCGATGAGCCGGGTCTGTACCGTCTCCGGCGCGCCTCCGAGGAGGGTCCTCCCCGCTGGGGTCAGATCGAGCACGAGCCGGCGCGCGTCGGCGGCGTCTCGGCGGCGGGAGACGAGCCCCCGGGCCGCGAGGCGGCTCACGACCGTTGAGACCGAGCTTTGATGGGTACGGGTTCTGAGCGCCAGCTCGTTCAGCGACTGCGCCGGAGCCTCCGCCAACTGCTGGAGCACGAACAGTTGGGCGCCGCTGAGCCCGGTGGCCCGCTCGGCGTGGGCGGCCGAGAGGCGAAGGCCCTGCACGATCCGCCGGAGGGCGTCGAGCGCGGCGCCGACGTCCGCGGCAGGAGCGGCGCGGGCGCGTTGTGAGGCTGTATGGGCTCCCATGTATACCGATCCTAGGCGCCCGCGCTCCCCACCGCAAGTCGCGTGCGGTGAGGGTGGAGTCCTCTCCCGCGGCGAGCTTGCCATGACGCTTCCGCGCCCCCATTCTCCACCCCGTGAAGCTCGCCCACATCGCCGACCCGCACCTCGGGGCGCGGCAGTACCATCGCCAGACCCCCTCCGGCATCAACCAGCGCGAAGCCGACGTCGCCCAGGCATTTCGGGCGGCGGTCGACGACGCCATCGCCACGCGCCCGGATGTCGTGATCGTGGCGGGTGACCTGTTCCACACCGTGCGGCCCACCAACGCGGCGATCGTCTTTGCGTTCAATCAGTTCCAGCGGCTGCGCGAAGCGCTGCCCGATGCGCCGATCGTGCTGGTCGCCGGCAATCATGACACCCCCCGGTCGACCGAAACCGGCTCGATCCTCCGGCTCTTCACCGAGCTGGGGGTCGAGGTGGCGATCGACGAACCGAGGCGGCTCGTATTCCCCGCGCTCGACCTGTCGGTGCTGGCGGTTCCGCACGAGGCGATGATCGGGGCCGAGCGCCCCCTGCTGCGCCCCGAGGGGCGCGAGCGCCGGCAGGTGCTGGCGCTGCACGCCGAGGTCGAGGGGGCCTTTCCGTTCGACCGGACGGGACTCGAATACGGCGGGGCCGTCGTCGCCCCGCGCGATCTGCATCTCGATGAGTGGACCTACATCGCGCTTGGCCACTACCACGTGCAGCACCGCGTGGGACCGCGCGCCTGGTACGCGGGCGCGCTCGAGTACGTGAGCCCCAACCTCTGGGGTGAGCTGGCGGACGACCGCGCGCACGGCCTCGCCGGGAAGGGCTGGCTGCTGGTGGATGTGGACGCGGGCACCGTGGAGCGCCGGCCGGTGCCGCTGGCGCGCGCGGTGATGGACCTCGAGCCGATTCACGCCGAGAGCCTTACGGCGGCCGATGTCGACGGCCGCATCGCCGAGCGGGTCGGCTCGGTGGCGGGCGGGGTGCGCGATCGCATCGTCCGGCTCCGGGTCTTCGACGTGCCCCGCCATGTGGCCCGCGAGCTCGATCACGCGGCGATTCGGGCGCTCAAGGCCGAGGCGCTGCACTTTCATCTGGATGTGCGGCCGCCGGTGACGCAGCGCATCGTCGGCGTGGGATCGCCGGGCGAGCGCCAGACCCTCCCCGAGCTGGTGGCCGCGTACCTGGGTCGCTGGCCGCTGCCTGCGGACGTAAATCGCGAAGCGTTCGTCGGGCGCGGCTTCGAGCTGATGGACGCCGTCGAGCGTGATCTGGCGGGCGGCTGATGCAAATTCACCGACTCCGGTTGCGGAACTTTCGCCAGCACGAGGACACTGACCTCGCGCTCGGTCCCGGCCTGACCGGAATCATCGGCCCGAACGGCACCGGGAAGACGACGCTTCTGGAAGCCATCGCCTGGGCCATCTACGGCATGCCCGCCGCGCGCGGCAACCGCGACTCGATCCGCCGCAGGAACGCTCCGCCTCGAGCCCAGGTCGAAGTGGAGCTGGAGTTCTCGCTCGGCGCGCACCGGTATCGTGTCGTCCGCGGCCTGAGCCAGGCGGCGCTGTATCAGGACGGCGGGGTCGCGCCGGTCGCCAACAGCCTCGCGGCCGTAACCGATCGGATCGGCCGCCTGCTGGGCATGACCCGGGACGAATTCTTCAATACCTACTTCACCAGTCAGAAGCAGCTGGCGGTGATGGCGGCGATGGGGCCTTCGGACCGGGCTCAGTTTCTGTCCCGCGTGCTCGGCTATGAGCGTATCAGGACCGTGCAGGACAAGCTCAAGGAGACCCGCTCGGCTCTGCGCGCCCGCGTGGACACGCTTCGCGCCGGGCTGGCCGATCCGGCGGAGCTGGAGCGGGAAGAAGCCGATGCCAGTACGCGGCTCGAGGCCGCGGGCACGGCCGAGCGGCGAGCGACCGATGCGTTCGAGGCCGCGGCCCGACGACTCGCGGAACTGCGGCCGGTCTGGGAGCGCCTCCAGCAGCTGCGCGAGCAGGCCCTCGCGCGGGAGAGTGACCTTCGGGTCGCGGACCATGAGACCGCCGCCGCGAAGGATCGGGTGGAGCGACTCGAGCGTCAGGCGGCCGAGGTAGCAAGCGCCCAGCGCCGCCTGGACGAGTTGTGGCGCCAACTGGAACCGCTGCCCGCCCTGCAGGACGAGGCCCAGCAGTTGGCCCGCCAGGCCGACGGCTTCACCGCGCGCCAGCGAATCCAGGCGCAGCTCGCCGAGGTGCGGCAAACGCTCAAGGCCACGGCTGCCCGTCGTGCGCAGCTTCCCGCCGCTGACGTGCTCGCGCAGGCGCGCGGGCGGCTGGAGGAGACCGAGGTCGCGCTGACGGAGGCCGGCGTCGAGGCGGAAGCGCAACGCACCGCGTGGGTCAGGGACGCGCAGGACGCGACCAGCAACCGGGCGACGCTGCTGGGCCAGTTCAAGGATCTCAAGGAGCAGCGGGAGCGCGTTGTGCATGCGGGGCCGGACGGTGACTGTCCGACCTGTGCCCGCCCGCTGGGCGTCGAGTACGGCAAAGTGCTCGGGCTGCTCGACCGCCAGATCGAGGAGGTCGTGTCGAACGGAAACTTCTACCGCCAGCGGATGGAACAGCTCAAGCCCGAGCCGCCGGAGCTGACGGTCGCCGACAGCCGGCGTCAGGAGCTGGAGCAGGCGCTCCAGGATGCCTCCGCCGAGGTCGGCCGGCTCGCGACCCAGACGCAGCAGGCTGCGGCGCTCGCGGCCGAGGAGGCCCGGTTGGGCGAGCGGGTGGTTGCGCTGGAGGGCGAGCTGATGCCGCTGCCGAGCGGCAACGACCAGCAGCGCTACGAGGAGGTGCAGCGCCTGGTTAGGGGTCTGGAGCCGATGGTCGTGGAAGCGGCCCGCTTCCGCGCGATGACCGACCAGGGGGTGGCCGTGACGGCGGAGCTCGATGCAGCGCGTGCGGCGCGGGCCGCCGCTGACACTCGGGCCGCGAGCCTCCGTGCGGAGGTTGCGGCCCTGGCGTACGACGAGCGGAGTTTCCGGGACGCGAGGGCCGCCGAGCAAGCCGCCGACAAGGGGCGCCGGGAGGCGGAGCTGGCGATGGTGCAGGCCCGGGCGGAGCGGAAGGCCGCGGCCGAGGCGGTGGAGGCGGTCGCGCGGCGGCGCACCGAGCGGACCGCGCGGGAGGAGGAGGCACGGCAGGCGGCAGCCGAGCTGAAGCTCGATCAGGAGCTGGATCGCGCACTGTCCAACCTGCGGACCGAGCTGAACACCATGCTGCGTCCGGACGTCTCCGCGCTCGCGTCGTCGTTCCTGTCGGACCTGACCCGGGGCCGCTACACCGAGCTGGAGCTGGACGAGGAGTATCAGATCCGCCTGCTCGACGACAGCGATGCCAGGATCGTCATCTCGGGCGGCGAAGAGGACGTCGCCAATCTGGCGCTTCGCCTGGCGATCAGTCAGATGATTGCGGCACGTGCGGGGCAGCCGCTCTCGCTGCTGCTGCTGGACGAAGTCTTCGGCTCGCTCGACGAGGAGCGGCGAGTGGCGGTCGTGGATCTCCTGCGCGGCCTAGCCGACCGGTTCCCCCAGGTCATCCTCGTCACGCATATCGATCTCGGGGCCGAAAGCTTCGATCGGCTCATCCGGGTCAACTATGATCTTGCCAACGGATCGGCCGTGGTCCTGGACGAGGCACCTGGAGGACACGATGTGGCGGCCTGACCGGAGCGTGCGCGGTCCCGAGCGCGCCACCCTCAGGGACGTGGACCCCCTTAATCGGGTCTTCGCCGAAGCATTCACCGATCGGTACAGCCGTGACGGGCTCGTCGGCGTTCGGGTACCACAGCTCAATTCGGCGATCTGGCGCTACGC
>DATBQV010000354.1:0-3091 GCA_036560625.1 Gemmatimonadales bacterium | reverse complement strand
ATCGGCGCCCGGCGCTGCGCCTTCTGCACGTCGCCGCAGCCGGTCGCCTAACGCCTGCGGACGCGGCTCCTGTCAATCGGTGTAGCCCACAGCTTGGCGGCGGTCTCGTGGCTCAGCGTCACCTCGCGGTCCGCGACACGGACGCGAACCGTCTTCGCGACCTCGTCGATCTCAACCACTTTGATCTCCCGCCCGGGCGTGAGGTCACGCTGGAACAGGTAGGCGAGCAGCAGCGGCGCCTCCCGCTCGGCGACCTCCGACACCCGCGTGACCGACGCCCGCGCGCCCGCCTGGACGCCCGTCAACCTCACCTCGTTGGGCGCCGCCTCCGAGTAGCCCGGGATCGGGTTGCCGTGCGGGCACGTGGCCGGACGGCCGAGCACCTCGTAGAGGCGCTTCTCGACGACGTCTGACACCGCGTGTTCCAGCCGTGCCGCCTCCTCGTCCGCCGTCACCCAGTCGAGGCCGAGACCATCCGTGAGCCAGCGCTCCATGATCCTGTGCCGCCTGACGATGGACTCCGCCATGCGCCGCCCCTTCGGGGTGAGCTCGATCTCCTTGCGCGCGTTGAGCCGCGCGAGGCCGTCGCGCGACATGCGCCGCACGGCGACCGTGACGGTCGGCCGGCTCACGCTCAGCCAGTCCGCCAGCCGGGCGCTGCGCACCGCCTGGCCCTCACTCAAGATGTAGTAGATCGCTTCGAGGTAGTGGGAGACCACCTCGGAAGGGCCGTGAGCGGGTTCGTTAGACTTTACTAATCGTGGCTTTCGCACGTACTAACTCACTATGAACCAAGCCGCCGCCATCGGGTTGGGCGCCATCGCCGGCGCCACCGTTTTCCTGGGCCTTCCCGTGGCGCGCGTGCGAGGCCTTCCGAAGTCTCTCCAGGGATTCCTGAACGCGTTCGCGACCGGCATTCTGGTCTTCCTGCTGTGGGACATCCTGACCCATGCCGGCGGACCCGTCACGGCCGCCCTCGAGCAGAGCCAGCGCGGGACCTTCACCGCGATGGCGTCAATCTTCGCCGTTGGGGTCGCTGCCGGCCTGCTCGGACTTGTCTACTTCAACCGGAGCATCTTCAGCCACCTCCGGAGCGGCACGGCAACCCCGAGCGCGAGGTCGCTTTCGCTGGCGATCGCAACCGGGCTCGGACTGCACAACCTGTCGGAGGGGCTCGCGATCGGCGAGTCCGCCCACGTCGGCGCGATCGCGTTCACCGGGGTGCTCGCGGTCGGGTTCGCGCTGCACAACATCACCGAGGGCTTCGGCATCGCGGCGCCGATGACCACCGAGACCAAGCCGCCATCGTGGCGCTTCCTCGGACTCGTCGGCCTTATCGGCGGCGGCCCCACTTTCATCGGGACCTGGATCGGCTACCTGGCGAGCTCGCCCTATTTCTCCGTCGCATTCCTGGCCGTGGCGGCGGGCGCATTGCTCTACGTACTGAACGAGCTCTTCAACCTGGGCCGCAAGCTCAACTCGCCGCCCGCGTTCGCGTGGGGACTGCTTCTGGGCTTCCTGACCGCTTACGCGACCGACTTGTTTCTTACGGCCACAAGCGGAGCCTAGCTGGCGTAGTCGAAGTCCGGCGTTCCGTCCCCGTCGGGCTCGATGTCCTGCCAGTCCGGGTACCGCCAGCGGAAGAGGCGCTCCTGGATCTCGAACAGGCTGTCCAGCGTGTCCTGGACCTGGCCGCCGTCTCGCAGCGGCTCGCGCACATGGTTCGGCATCGTCTCGACCACCTCACGGATCTCGGCGCGCACCGGCAGGGGCACCGTTTTGACCCCGTCCCGGTTCATCTCCTCGAGACGCCAGAGCACGCGGTCGGTGGCCTCCAGCATGCGCTGGAAGGCGTACCGGCGCCGCATCTGGCGGCGCAGCAGGGTCTCCTGCTGCTCGATTCGGCTGCTCGTGTGGTCGATCATCCTCAGCTACCTTTCTTAGCTTAGCCCCTCCCGCGAGTTCACAAAGAGGCGATTTGAGCGATTTTGTAACTCGACTCGAACAGTTGTTCCGCCCAACGGCCGCCTGGGGCGAGTTCCGAAGGGGCGCCCGGCCGGCCGCGGTCGTGTTCGTCCTGTACCGCGACGGGGGCCGGTGGATGGTCCCGTTCGTGAGGCGCCGGGCGGACCTCAGGGACCACCCTGGCCAGGTCGCCCTGCCCGGAGGCGGGGTGAAGACCGGGGAATCCGCCTGGGAAGCGGCGGAGCGTGAGGTCCAGGAGGAGATCGGAGTCCGGGTCGGCAGCCTGGCCCCCCTTGGCGCCGGGGACCCGATCTACGCCAGCGTCTCCAACTTCTCGGTCGTTCCGTTCGTGGCCCACCTGGCGGAGCCGACCCTGCCGTTCATTCACGACGAACGCGAGCTTGACGGCGTCCTCGCGATCCCGCTCGACCGGCTGCTCGATGACAGCGCCTGGCTCGAGTCGGACGACCCGTGGCGCTTCCGCTACCTGGCGCACGAGGAGGGCGTCGTCTGGGGTCTCACCGAGCGCATCGTGGCCGGGCTCGCGCCGAAGCTCAGGGAAGCGCTCGGCGAAGATCAAAGCGCGGATCCACCAGCTGGTCCCGAGTAATAGGCACCCGCGCCTGCATCACGCGTCGGGCTCGAGCGACAGTGTGGTGGTCATTCACGCCTGCCGCGGCAATGAGCGCGCCCGCCCGCAGGTAGAACGCCGTGAACGGCGGCTTCCCCAGCACGCCGCGGACCACGACCTCGTCCCACAGCAGCCCGGCGCCCGCGTACTGCAGGTTGAGCTCGTACTGTTCGGACCAGAACCAGGGCACCTCGTCGTACGCGTCCGTTGCGCCGGCCATCGCCCGTCCCACCGCAAAGCCCTGGCGCTGCGCGGTCTGGAAGTGCTCGACGCGAATCCGAGCCTCGTAGAGGGGACTCCAGAATCGCGTCACGTCACCCGCCGCAAACACCCCACGCGCTGAGGTGCGGCCCAGAGCATCGACCACGATTCCCTGATCCACCTCGAGGCCGGCGCTCACGGCGAGCTCAGTGCGCGGCGTTGAGCCGACCCCCACCACCGGTTTCTGCAGCCGTGGAAGCGTTCCCACCCCCAGGTTCATCTCGACACCGTGCG
>DATBQV010000353.1:0-2955 GCA_036560625.1 Gemmatimonadales bacterium | reverse complement strand
CGCCATCGACCGGGCGATGACCGCCTACACCAAGAAGTTCGCCGGTGCGTAGCCGCCCCGGCGCCGTCCTCGTCCGCCGCCTGCTCGCGGCGCTCCTGCTGGTCGCCTTCCCGGTGATGAGCGCCCGGATGGCGCTCGCCGGGCCGGACCACCACGCCGCGACCCCCGCTCACGCCGGGCATCACGACGGCGGCACTCCCCAGCATCCCGCCGGCCATCAGTCCTGCTGTGACTTCTGCGGGGCGGCCTGCGGCTGCTCCGTGCACTTCGGGTCGCTGCGCCTCCCGTCGGCGGCGCCCGTCATCATCGCGCTCGTTGGTCCCGCCATCGTTCGGGCAGCCCCGCCCGCACGCCGGGTCGCCCACCTCCTCCCGCTCGCCCTCGGCCCACCCGTCCGCTCCGTCTGACGATTCCCCGCCGGCCGCGCCTCCTTGCCCGCCGGCTTGGCCCAGACTTTCGAGCGGAGCCCGTTCATGAGACGTCTTCTGTTCTTGCTTGCCGCCGGTGTGGCGGCGACGCGGTTGCCCGCCCAGCAGCCCGCGCACGCGGACACACTGCATCAGCGATCCGATACCCTCACCCGGGGCCCGGTGGAGCTGAAGGAGGTCACGGTGACCGCGACGCCCGCGGGACACCAGGACCCGGTGTTCACTACCACGCTCAGCCAGAGCACGCTCGAGCGTGTGCCGGCCACGGACGCGTGGGACCTCCTGCGCCAGGCCGGCGGCATCGAGGTCCACCAGCAGGGCCAGGGTCCTGGATTCGCCTCGGATGCCTCGCTTCGCGGGTTCAGCTCCGATCATTCGACCGACATCGCGCTGTGGGTGGACGGCGTCCCGATCAACGAGCCGGTGAACGGGCACGCGGAGGGGTACAACGACTGGAACACCCTGTTCCCCGAGGCCGTGCGCGACGTCGAGGTGATCCGGGGACCATCGAGCGCGCAGTTCGGCAACTTCGCCTTTGCCGGCGTGGTGAACGTCCACACCTTCGAGCGCTTCGATGGCTCATCGCTCTGGCTGGACGGCGGCTCCTATGGCCGTCTGGAGGGCGGGTTCATCACCGGGCGCGACGATGAGAAGACCGGCGCGACCCTCGCGGTGCGGGGCGAGCGCGACGGCGGCTGGCGGCCGCACTCCGGGTGGGACCTGGGACAGCTCCACGCCCGGGTCGTCCGCACGGTGTCGTCCAAGACGACTGTGGACGCCGGGCTCGAGCTGTATGCCACCGGCTGGGACTCGCCCGGCTTCCTCACCGTGGACCAGTTCAACGCCCGTGACTACGACGTGGTCGTCGACCCGACCGATGGGGGATTCAAGCGGCGGGCGCAGGAGCGGGTGAGCGTCCGCGTTCTCGCAAGTTCCAATCTGCTGTTCCGCTCGACGGTCTATGCGACCCAGGGCCGCTGGCAGCTCTTCTTGAACATCCCGCCGGAGCCGGGCGCGGGCGAGGGCACGGGCGGCCAGACCGAGGAAGAGGACAAGCGCTACGGTTTCGGGGCAACGTCCGCCCTCTCGCTGGCCCTCAACCGGGTGGAGATCACCGTCGGAGCCGAGGGGCGGTTCGACCACGCGGACTACCAGAACTGGCTCACGGTGGCGCGTGTGCGGACGGATCCCCAGACCCTGGTGAGCGCGCGCCAGCTTTCCGGCGGGTTGTTCCTGCAATCCAGCTTCGACGTGACGCCGCACTTGCGCCTCAACGTCGGCGGGCGCGTCGACGCGCTCGACACGCACTCGATTCCCGAGGGTGATGTGGCCTCGTCCGACACCAAGACCGTCGCCACGCCCAAGCTCGGGGCCCTGTATCACGTGCCCCGCTTCGGCGCGTTCTACGTCAACGTGGCCCGCGGATTCCGCCAGGGCGACGGAGTGATCACCGATCCCACTACGCCCTTCATTACCAGCTGGGCATACGAGGCCGGCGTCAAACTCGACCTGGCACCGGTGACCGGTAACGTCGCCTTGTTCCGGACCGACGTCAGCAACGAGCAGACGTTCAACCCCATCACCCTCCAGACGACGGACGGCGGCCGGAGCCGGCGACAGGGCGTGGAGGTCGAGCTGGCCGCCCGCGTGGTGCCGGCGGTGCAGGTCTCAGCCGACTGGACCTACACCGACGCGAAGTATCGCGACCTCATTACGGAGGACGGCGACAACCTCGCCGGCACCCCCATTTTCAACACGGCCAAGTTCGTCGGCGTGACGGCGGTCGACGTGGCGCCACCCGGCGCCATCTGGCATGTCCGCGCCAGCAGCAACGCGGTGGGATCCTACACGCCGTTCGACGAGCCCGGCATGACCGTCCCCACGTACGCGCTCTTTCATCTCTCCGGCGACGTGCGCGTCGGACCGGCCACCTTCCAGGCCGGCATCCGTAACCTCTTCAACACGGCGTACGCCGAGATCCGCGCGGGTGGCTTCGTCGCGCCGGGGCAGACGAGAACGGTCTATGCGGGGGTGAGGTACGGGATCAACAGGACAAGTAAGAAGTAAGAGGTGAGAAGTGAGAGGGGGCCCCGATGACCGCGGCCCCCTTGTTACTTCTTACTTCTTACCTCTCACGTCTCACTTGTTTCACTGCCGCAACGCGGCCGGCGGTCCCAGGATCTCGTTCCAGACGAACGCGTCCCGGAGCTGGCGGGCGGTGGGTCGGAGGATGCCCGGGCCGACGCCGGGAGCGGGGTCGCGGTCCGCGCGCACCCGAACTTCGAATGCCGCATGGTCGGCGTCGGTGAGCTCCTGATTGCGGGCGGCGACAGCGTCCATCCGGCGCTGCTCGATCACCTCCGCCTCCGCCTCGCGGTCGACCGGCGCCTCCAGGCTCTGAGACTCGGCCGACTCGGCGGCCCTGGGCCTTGCGGGCGACCCTGCTCGCACCCGCGACCGCGGCTGAGGCGGCGTGGGTCGCTTGATGACCACGGTGGTCTTGCCGCGTCTGCCGCCGCCTTCCTGA
>DATBQV010000352.1:0-11531 GCA_036560625.1 Gemmatimonadales bacterium | reverse complement strand
GATCAGGCCGTTGGCGAACCGGTCCTGCATGTAGCGGTTCATGCCCTGGACGATCGACACGACGGCAATGAGGAAGGTGACGCCGATGAGGACGCCGATCAGGGAGAAGAAGCTCTTGAGCTTCTGGACCCGGATCGTCCGGAGGGCAAGGCGGATGGCCTCAACTAGCGGCACGGGACTCCGCCCTGGAGGCTCGGAGAACGGCGAACCACAGAGGCACGGAGGCACAGAGACAGCGGCGATTGTGTGGGTGGCTATCCGGCATCCCAATGCCGGCACCTGCAACCCACAACATCCGCTTTTCTCCGTGCCTTTGTGTCTCTGTGGTGTGCAGGTCTCGGTGTCTCATGCCGCCTGGTCCCGGGTGCTGCGGTCGCTCTCGATACGTCCGTCCCGCAGGGTCACGATGCGCGCAGCACAGGCCGCGATGTCCGGCTCGTGCGTCACCATGAGGACGGTCTGGCCGCCGGCGTGCAGCTCGCCGAAGACCCGCATGATCTCCTCGCTCGTTACGCTGTCGAGATTGCCCGTCGGCTCGTCCGCCAGCAGGATGGACGGCTGGTTGACCAGGGCCCGCGCGATCGCCACCCGCTGCCGTTGACCCCCGGATAGCTCGTTGGGCCGATGATCCATACGGTCCGCCAGCCCGACTTGTGTCAGGGCGGCGGCGGCCTGGTCGCGCCGGGCCCGGGCCGGCACGCCGGCGTACACCAGGGGCAGCTCGACGTTGTGCAGGGCGGTGGCGCGGGGCAGGAGGTTGAACGTCTGGAACACGAACCCGATTTCCCGGTTCCGCACCCGGGCCAACGCGTCGTCCGAGAGGCGGGAGACCTCTTGCCCGTTGAGCCAGTACTCGCCGGAGCTGGGCGTGTCGAGACACCCCAGCACGTTCATCAGCGTGGACTTGCCCGAGCCGGACGGCCCCATGATCGCGACGTACTCGTTGCGCTGGATGTCGAGCGTGACGCCGCGGAGCGCGTGGATGATTTCGGACCCCATCGCATATTCGCGGGTGAGATCGCGGATCCGGATGATAGGATCGCTCATGATGTCATCGCTTCCTTCTTCTTGTCCGGCGCCTTCTTCACCCGGTCCCCGTCCTTGAGGTCCCGGATGGCCTGGTAGGTGCCCCCCACGATGGTTTCGCCTTCGTGCACACCATCGACCACCTCGAAATACTCGTCGCCGGCGATCCCGATCTTGACCGGCCGGAACGTGGCGATGCCCTCACGCACCACGAAGACGCCCTCGGCTTCCTTCTTTTTGAACTTCTTCGTCGCCCGGATGGTGTCCTGCGGCGCCAGCTCCTCGTTGGGAACCTTCTCGTGCTCGCGCACGGTCAGGGAGATGATGGGCACCGAGAGCACGTTCTTTCGCGTGTCCGTGACGATGCGCGCGGTGCAGCTCAGGTCGGGCCGGACGTCGCGCGGGGGGTTCACGAGCGTGACCTCGACGTCGAAGTCCACAGCCCGGTCGTTGGTGCCGGTCTGCGCACCCGCCGCGGTTTGCGAGAGCTTGGCGCTGTTGCTGATCTTGGTCACGCGGCCCAGGAAGGTCGTGTCGGGATAAGCGTCGATGCTGACGTCCACTGAGTCGCCCAGATGGAGCCGGACCACGTCGGTCTCGTCCACCTGGACCTTGGCGAGGATAGTGGAGAGGTCCGCGATGGTCATGAGCAGCGCGGTCTCCTTGGAGAAGGTCCCGGGGACGGCGACCTCGCCCTCGTGCACGGGGAGGCGGACGACCCGCCCGGCGATCGGCGCGAACAGCTGGGTGCGGGCCAGGTTGTCCCGCGCTTCCTTGAGGCTCGCCTGCTCCTGCTCGACCTGCGCTTGGTTGGCGTTGAAAGTGGCGACCGCGACGTCATAGGCCTGCTGCGCCTGCTCCACGACTTCGGTGGCGATCAGCTCGGGCGCTGTCTTATGGATCTGCATGGCGCGATCGAGCTGGCGCTGACTCTGGTCGCGGTTGGTACGCGCCTGGACCAGCGCCGCCTGGCTGGAGGCCAGCAGCGCCTCCCCCCGGCTAACGGCGCCCTGGAACTGCACCGGATCGATCTGCACGAGGAACTGGCCCTTCTGGACGAGGTCGCCCTCCTTCACCGCGATCCGGAGAATCCGGCCCGTGATGTCGGCGGTGACGTCCACGGTCTTCTCCGCGTCGATCTTGCCGCTCGCGGTCACGGCTGCCACCAGATCCCGCCGCGCCACGGCGTCCATCTTCACCTCGACGGCCTTGTGCTTGTTCTTCAGCGCGCTCGCCGCGACGAGTCCCCCGACGGCGAGGACGACGACGCCGACGATGAGACCGATCTTCACTCCACGGGACATGGTCGTTCCTCGCTCTAACGAAGGGGACGGCCGACCGCAGCTTCGAGCGCGGTGATGGCGCGGTGATAGTCGTAGACGGCACCCACGTAGGCACCCTCAGCCTGGGTCACCGCGTTCTGCGCGTCGGTCACCTCGAGGGCCGAGCCGAGCCCGACGCGATAGCGGTCGCGGGCCAGGCGCAACTGCTCACGCGCGGCATCCCGGGCCTGGCTCTGGGCGCCGATGGCCTGATACGCGCTGCCGACCGCCAGGTACCGGGCCTCGACGGTCGCGCGAACGAGCAGCCCCTGCGCGCGCAGGCTCTCATCGGCGTTCCGCTGCTGCGCGCGGGCCTGGGATAGCTGAAGGTGCCGGCTGAACCCGGTCAACAACGGCAGCGAGATCGTGAGGCTCGCCTGGAACGGCTGGCTCGTGAAATGGAACGGGAACACGCTGTTCGCATTCCGGATCTGTTGCGCGGCCGAGGGAAGCAGGCTGTTCCCCGTCGGATCGAGGTTGTTGATCCCGAGGCAGTCGGGAACGACGCCACCCAAATTGAGCCCGGATCGAATCTGGTTGTTGAACTGGCACTGCGCCGCGGACTGCTGCGCGTTCTGGAGGCTCGTGGTCAACAAGCCGTTCTCGTCGGTGAGCTGCTGGGTGAACCCGGACCAGCCCGCCTGAGCTGTGACTCGCGGAAAGAAGTCCGAGCGCACGGCGCGCACGTTCGCCCGGGCCGCGGTCTCGCGCTCCTTCAGCGCCCGAAGCGACGGGTTTTCCGCCTCCGCCTGGTGGAGCAGCTCATCGAGCTGGAACAGGGGGGCGGTCACCGCGAACGAATCGGTGAGCACGACCTGCTGCACCGGCACCGGCGGCTCGACCCCCATCCGCCGGAACAGCTCGAGCTTGGCCTCGTTCTCCCGCTGGTACGCCTGGAGCAGCGCCACCTGGGAGGTGCCCCGCGTGGCCTCGGCCTGGCGGACGTCGAGCAGTGTCGCCTGGCCGACCTGGTAGCGCGCGCGGGCGAGGCGGAGAAACTCGTCGTTGCGGCTCACCTGCTGCCGAGCGACCTCCGTCTGGGCGACGTCGGCCAACACGTTCAGATACTGGGTCGTGACGTCCGAACGGAGGTTGACCCCGGCGTCCTCGATGTCCTGCGTGGTCGCCCGCTCGAGCGCCTTCTGTTGGCCCGGCGCGGCCAGCACGCGCCCGTCGAGCCGCCACTGGAGGCCGACCTGGTAGTTCGAGCTGATGAAGGCCGGCGTGCTCTGGAAGAAGAAGGTGCCGAACTGGGACTCGCCCGACCCGCTATAGCCCATGCCGCCGGACACGGAGAGCTGGGGCAGGAAGTTGCCGTAGGCATTCCGGACACCCCATCGGGCAGGATCCGCGTTGTTCAGGGCCTGGCGATAGGTAGGGCTCTCGGTCCGCGCGCGCGTCAGCGCATCCGCGAGACCCAGGGTGGCGGACGGCTGGGGACGGACGGCGAAGGTGGTGTCCTGAACTTCCTGGGCTGCCGCGAGCGAAGGCGGCGCGAGGGCGAGAATGGGCAGAACCAGCCAACGGCGCATGCCTGTGTCCTTGTGCGTGGGGAGAGCCCGGCCCACCTACGGGCCGCGCCAAACATAAGTTTCAGGTTGCGACGAAGGAACGCGGAAAGCGTTCCCGCCGGGTCACTTGGCGGCGGGGCTGACCACGATGCCGGTGCTGGGCAGCTCCAGGCGCTGAAACCGGCCCTGCGGGTCGACGGTCAGCGTCCCGATCACATCGCCCGAGAGCTGGATCGTGGCTCCACTGGGACCGGATTCCCGACGCGCGACGATCGTTGCCCGTCGGCCCCCGCGCGGGAAGACGGCCGTCACCCGAGCGCCGGCCGGGGTGGCCACATCCGCCAGCGCGAGATAGAGAGAGAAGACCCGATCATCCAGCAGCACCAGGTCGCGCCCGCCGGGAAGCTCGCGGCCGGCCTCGGACCCCTTTGAGACCGATCGCACGATGAGACGCGCGCCGGAGCCCGCTGCCAGAATGACGACGTTTCCCTCGGGTGCCTGCACGTCCAGCTCGAACTTGGCGATCGACCCGTCGGCCGCCCGTTCCTGGGTCGCGCCGAGCTGGAGCGTGGGGCTCAAGGCGGGATAGCGGCTGCGGGCCGTGATGACGCTTGCCCCCGTCCGCGTTCCCGGCCGGACGGAGTAGTCCTCCCGCCCGATCTCCTTGCCGCCCTGTTGGACGGTCAGAGCCCGGTCGAAGGTTTGCTGAGCCGCGGTGGGGGCGGCCCGGAAGAGGAGCAGGCAGGCGAGCAGCGCGCGCATGGCGGGCGATGTCCCGGTCAGGAGCTGAGGAGCCGCTGGTTCAAGCGCTCGAAGATGAATCTATACAGAGCTTCCCCCTTGGCGGCCGAAGCCGGGAGGTCGGGTGGGATGAGGTCGGTCGCGACGAGATCGGGCTGGAGGTGGAGCAGCAGCGAGGTATCCAGCTCGCCGCCGCCGGCCTTCGGTCGACGCGAGACCAGCCGATCGCTGAAGTCGAGCGCGAAGACGTCCAGGACGACCACCGAGGCGGCGCCCGTCCGGATCGTGCTCAGGGCCTCGAGATGGGCGTCATCGGCCTGGGCCGTGAGGATCATGAATTCACGGACGCCTGCCCCGTCCTCCCATGACTCGATAAGTTCGTTCATGACCCGATGCAGCGTCTTCCGGCGCAGGGCGGCGCCACCAGGCAGCGGGTGGGAAGGAGGCTGCACGCCGTACTCGATGGCGGGTGCGCGGGGAATGCCGGCCGCGGCCGAGAGGTCGTCGGCGAGCCGTTCGACGATGATGCTGTCGCAGCCGAGCGGCAGGTGCGGGCCGTGCTGCTCGGTGGCGCCGACCGGCACCAGCAGTGCGGGCCGCGTGTGGAGGCGGTCCCGCACCGCGACGGGCGTCATCTCCTTCAGGCGCCAAGGACGAGGCTCGTGAGGCATCTCGCTCGCTGGTGGGCGGTGCTCGTGCTGGTCGTGGGTACCGCCGCCGCCGAGTGGCTGCGCCAACCGTCGGCGGCGTGGATCGTGGCCGGCTGGATCGCCGCTGCCGCGGCGATCGCGGCGCTCCAGCCCTGGTCGGGTTTGCGCCGCCGGGCGCTGATCGTCGCGATCAGCGCGCTCCTCGTCGGGCTCACCATCGCCCACCTGCGGCTGCATGCCGTCGAAACCGCGTGGGACCAGGAACGGGCGCGCGCCGTGGCATCGGCGTCCGACGCGCTCGCCCGAAGCCTCCACCTGGCCTACGAAGGCGTCAACCAGCTCGCGGCCGAGGGGAGCGAGGCCGGCGCCGGCGACCGCGACGCGGCGTTCCGTCGCCTTGCCCGCGCGGTACCGGTCTTCGGGCCGGAGATGGGCGTCGTGGTGCTCGACTCCACCGGCATGCCCTGGGCCTGGGCCGGACAGCACCGCCTGGCACCCGTGGCGGACGGCGATTCGATCGCGGTTCGGACGACGGGATATTACGTGGTGCTGGAGGCGCGGCGCCACTCGGGCCGTGGGCGGGTCGTTGTGGCCTCGGTGCTGGTGTGGGCGCACGCCTCGGTGCCGGAGCGCGATCGGAGCCTGGCCGAGATTCTCCGTCGGCGAACCGACGTCGCCTTTGTCTTCTATTCACCAGGCCGCGCCCCCGGCAACCGGGATCTGTTCCGCTACGAGGAGCCGGGACCCGGAGGGTCGCGGCTCCTCTCCGCGATGGCGGTGCCGCCGGAGCAGGGAACGGCAAAAGAGCTGGCCTTCCAGCGCGGCGGCCGGGCGGTGACCTGGCTCCTGTTGCTCGTGCTTGCCCTCGCGTTCTCGCTCGCTCCCCGCCCGCTCGAACGCTACGTCGTGCTCGGATTCGTGGTCTGGCTCGCGGCCCGCGCGCCGATCGGCGCCGCGCTTGGCGCGCAAGCGCTCTTCTCGCCCGCGACCTTCTTCCGGCCGATCCTGGGCCCGCTGTCGGGATCGGCGGGCACGCTCGGGCTGGCCGGCGGCCTGCTGACGCTCGGCGGCGTGTGGTTGTGGCTGCGACGGCCCCCGCGCCGGTGGTACGGGCTCGCTGCCGCGATCGTGCTCCTGCTCGCGTCGCCCTCGCTGGTCATCGCGTTGGCGCGCGGGATCACGCCGCCCGCCCGCGGCGCCCCGCCGGGACTCTGGCTCTCGTGGGAGCTGACGCTTCTGTTCGCCGCGTCCGCCCCGATCGTGGTGGCGGCGGCGCTGTTCCGCGGCACCGGGCAGCCGGGCGACCGCTGGCGCGTGCCGACCGGTGTGGCGATCGCCCTCGTGGCCTCAATCGTCGGCCTGTTCGGCTGGAGCCCGGACGGCTGGCCCGACTGGTATCCCTTCCTGTGGGCGCCGGCGTTGCTGCTGGTGGCGCTGCCCGCGCCTCGCTCCGCGACGATTCTGGGGATCGGGCTGGTCGCGGGCAGCTCGGCCGCCCTCGCCACGTGGGGTGCCGAGCTGGCGGGACGGCTCCAGGTGGCCCAGCGCGACGTATCGCGTCTCGGTCCGGAGCCCGACCCGCTCGCCCTGCCGCTGCTCGAGGGATTCGGCGACGCGGTCCGCAGGGGACCCCCACCCAGCACGGCGTCGGAGATGTACGCGCTCTGGGGCGAGTCCCAGCTCGGTGAGCAGTCGTACCCCGCGCACCTGGCGCTCTGGAGTCGAGACGGCGCGCTGCGCGAGGAGTTGCCGCTCGACTCGCTCGACGTGCCGCTGCCGCTGCTGGCCGCGATCGTGCGAGGCCTGCCGGCGGCCCAGACCCAGCGAGTGACGCCCCTCCGCCGCCTGCCCGGCGTCCACTACGTGCTGGCGGTCCGCGTGGCGCCGGGCTCGGTGATGACGGTCGCCGTGGGGCCGCGCTCGCGGCTGGTGCCGCCGGGCCGCCTGGGGCGGCTGCTCGATCCGGACCGGCGGACGTCGACGCTCTATCAACTCACCCTGGCGCCCCCATCTCCCACGGCGGCCACCGAAGGCGACGTGCTGCGCTGGCGCCGGGAGGGATGGACGCTCCGGGCGGAGCGGCGCCTGGAGCTTCCGGGCGGTCCGCGCGAGGTGCGGGCCGCGATCGATCTCCGCGGCCCGCTGCCCGTGTCGGTTCGCGGTGTTCTGGTCGTGCTGTTCGACGTGGGTGTGCTGGCCTTCGCGTGGCTGCTCGCCGAGTTCGTGGCGGGGGCGCCGCCCGTGCTTCCCCGATGGCGCAGCCTGGCCCGCTCGTTCCGCTTCCGCCTGGCCGTGACGCTGGCGGTGTTCTTCATGCTCCCGACGGTGGGGTTCTCGATCTGGGGCTTCGTGCGGCTGGCGGCCGAGGCCGAGCGCGGGCGCGATCTGCTGATCACTCAGACGCTCCGGGACGCCGCCCTGGGTGCGCCCGGGCTCGAGCGGTCACGCGGGGCCGGCCTCGAGGACCAGCTGCGCGAGCTGAGCCGTCGAGTCGACGCCGATCTCGCGTTGTACCGCGGCGGCGCCCTCGCCGCCACGAGCGCGCCGGTGCTCCAGGACCTGGGCGTGGTCGGACAGCTAATGGACCCGGTTGCGTTCCGCGCCCTCGCCATCGTCGGGCAGCTCGAGCTGACCCGGAGCGGGCCGATGCCCGAGCTGGGCGAGCGGGTGGGATTCCGGGTGGTCCAACCGGGTATTCCCGCTACGGTGGGCGTGCTGGCGACGCCGCAGGTGGCGGACGACTCGAATCTTGGCGCCCGCCAGCTGGATCTGGCGCTCGTCCTCCTGCTCGCCACGGTCATCGGGGTCGTCGCGGCGATCGTCGGCGCGCGGCGGGCCGCGCTCGCGCTCTCGCGCCCGGTGTCGGAGCTTCGGCGATCGGCAATCGCGCTGGGCCGCGGCCAGCCGATGCCGGCGCACTCGGCGCATCCGCCGCTCGAGTTCGAGCCGGTGTTTGGGGCGTTCGAGCGGATGGCGGCCGACATCCGTTCCAGCCAGAGCGCTCTGGAGGAAGCGCGGCACCGAACCGCCACGGTCCTCGCGACGGTGGCGACCGGTGTGGTGGGCCTCGACCCGGACGGGCGGGTGATCATCGCCAACCGGCAGGCGGTCGACCTGCTCGGCGTCCCGCTCGCCGAGGGGGATCCGCTGCTGGAGCGGCTGGATGCCGGTTGGCGACCGTTGGTGGAGGCCGTGCGGGCGTTCCTGGCCGCGCCGGAATTGCCGGGGGCCAGCGCCGAGCTGACGGTGGGAGGGCGCCGGCTTACGGTGCAGCTCGCCGCGCTCGGGCCGGACCTCCGCGGCGCGGTGCTCGCGTTGAACGACGTGAGCGACATCTCCCGCGCCGAACGGGTGCTCGCCTGGGGCGAGATGGCGCGGCAGGTGGCGCACGAGATCAAGAACCCGCTCACGCCGATGCGGCTCGGCGTGCAGCACCTGCGCCGAGTTTGGCGCGACCGGCCCAGCGAGTTCGACGGAACCCTCGAAGACACCGCGCGCCGGATTCTCGGGGAGATCGACCGGCTGGACACGATCGCGCGGGCGTTCAGCCGCTTCGCGGCGCCGGGGCCGGCGCAGGAGCCGCTCGAGCCGGTCGACCTGGCGGAGGTGGCCGACGAGGTCGTCCAGCTCTACCAGCTGGCCGGAGAAGGCGCCGCCACGGTCCGACTGGAGGCCCCCGTGGCCGCATTCGGCGACGCGCGGCGGGACGAAATCAAGGAAGTGCTGGTGAACCTGCTCGAGAACGCGCGCAACGCCGGCGCGCATACGATCGTCGTCGCGGTGGCGCCGGGGCGGCTGGAGGTCCGGGATGACGGGTCCGGCATCCCGCCCGACCTGCTGCCCCGCATCTTCGAACCGAGATTCTCGACGACGACGAGCGGATCAGGGCTGGGGCTCGCCATCGTGCGACGGCTGGTGGACAGCTGGGGTGGAACGGTGGACGTGGAGTCCGGGGTGGGGCAGGGGACGACGGTGGTGGTGCGGCTGCCGGCGGTGAGTCTCCCGGCGCGGTCGGCGGGGCTTTAGTCGGTGGTCGCCTGGGCGAGGCGAATCAGCTCATCCTCGGTGGATCCGCGGGCGAGAAGATCGAGCGCGGCCTGCATCTGGCGATCGTCCAGCAGCCGGCGCCGGCTGGCGGCGGCGTCTCCGAACACCTCGCGGGCAACCTCATAGCCCAGCTGGCGGTCGACGTAGGTGGCGGCGCTGTCGAAGACGGCGGGCGCCACGCGGACGTCCCGCGCCACCAGCTCGGCGCGAACCCGCTCGCGCATCGCCGGCGTCACCGCGAAGTCCTCGGAGCTCAGCTCGGCCTGCGCCTTCACCGCCACGGCGCAATCGGCGAGCGCTCCCCGGAAGGCCGCGTAGTTGCTCCCCAGCGAATCGAGGAACGCCCGCTCCCCCGCCGTATACGCGTCCCGTCGAACAATCAGATCCGGCTGGATGCCCTTGCCCTCGGGGAGCGGACGGCCCCGGTCGGTCCGGAACCGGACGCCGTGCATCGTCGCGAGCAGGCGCGCGTCGGCCAGCACGCTGTCCGAGTGGGTCCGTGCCCGATTGATGCTCCGTCCGCTCGGCGTGAACCAGCGCGCGGTCGTGAGCTTGATCGCCATGTCGCTGTCGAGCGGGTACGTCGTCTGGAGCACACCCTTGCCGTAGGTCGGCAGACCCACGACCACCGCACGGTCATGGTCCTGCAGCGCGCCGGCGATCAGCTCGGCGGAGCTGGCGGTCCCGTCGTTCACCAGCAGCACGAGCCCGAGATCGGGCCAGCGTGAGCCGATGGCGGCGACGTAGGTCTTGGAGTGCTCCGCGGTGCGGCCGCGAGTGCGGACGATCGTATCGCCCTTGGGCAGGAAGAGCTCGGCCGCCTGGACGCCCTGCTTGATGAGACCGCCGGGGTTGTTCCGGAGGTCGAGCACCAGCGTTCGCATGCCCCGCTTCCGGAGGTCCCAGACCGTTCCCTGCAGCTCGTCCGCGGAACCCTCGCTCAGGGAATGCAGCGCCACGTAGCCGGTCGTGGAGGTGAGCATTACGCCGGGCGACGTCGCGGGGACGCGCACGCCGTGCTTCGCGGCGCGGCTCGCCGGGGTGTCGAGCTCGCCCGTGCCGGACATCTGGCGGCTGAACTGCCGGTAGCCTTCGCCGACCAGCAGCTCGGCATAGGGGTCCTTGAGCTGCGAGACCAGCGTCCGAGCCGTGTTCTCGAACATCTCGGTCTGGTCGGGGGAGTCGAGCGAGTGATCGTGGATGACCGAGAGCACGGTTTCCAGCACGCGCGCCTGCTCGTACAACGCTTCACGCTCGGTGGACTCGCGATGCAGCAGCCACCCTCCGGACACGAAGGAGAGGACTGCCACGAGCGCGAGTGTGCCGAGCCGTTGCATCATAGGGAAAGGCTTGTCGCGAATTGCCAGCGACTCCTGCTGGTTGCCGGGGAAGCGCCGGGGTCTAAACTGCCGTCACGACGCTACTTGGGTTCGTCCACGGTCCTGATCTGGCAAGACCGGGGCCGCGCCCTCGGACAGCGTTCGCCCGGCTTGCGCCAGCGAGACGCGGAGCTGGGACAGCAGATCGGTCCCCGCGGAGATGTCGGCGGACACGAGCGTGTGCTCGAGCTCACCCGCGATGCGCGCGACCTCGCCGGCCCCCACCACTCCCGCCTCGCCCCGCAGCTGATGGGCGATCCGGCGGAGCGCCTTGCCGTCGCCGGCGCGGGCGGCGGCTTCCAGGTCGGCCAGGCGGCCGGGCGCGCCCTCGAGGAAGGTGACCGCCAGCTCGCGCCGGAGGGCGGCCGCCGCGGCTTCCTCGCCGGCCTCCGACATGGCGGCGGGCCGGGTCGGCACCGGGAGCCAGCGAGCCAGCGCGGCGGCGAGCGCCTCGCGATCGATCGGCTTGGGCAGATAGTCGTCCATGCCGGCGGCCAGGCACTTCTCCCGGTCGGCGACCATCACGTTCGCCGTCATTGCGACGATGGGGATCCGGGGGGTGTCGCCCTGGTCCCGGCGAATGATCGCGGTCGCCTCGTACCCATCCAGGTCGGGCATCTGGCAGTCCATCAGGATCAGGTCATACCGCGACCGCTGGAGCAGCGCGAGGACCTCGCGTCCGTCGTGCGCGACGTCCACGACGTAGCCCAGGCGCTCGAGCAGCGTCACCGCGACCTTGCGGTTCACGGCGTTGTCCTCGGCGAGGAGCAGCCGCCGGTGCGCGCCGAATTCCCCCACCACGACGGGGGCGGGCGGGGTGATCCTGGGCGCGGGCACGGCTTCGCCCGACGGGGA
>DATBQV010000351.1:0-10939 GCA_036560625.1 Gemmatimonadales bacterium | reverse complement strand
GATGGGCCGAAACCCTGCGGATTCCCGCCACCACGCCTCCCCTCGATGCCGGAATTGCGGAAGAGGCCTACCTCTCCGCAGTGATGCTGAAGGTCCATGAGGACCGCACTTTTCCCGGGGCGGTTGTGGCCAGCCTCAGCGTGCCGTGGGGAAATTCCAGCGACTCCCCCGGCGGATACCATTTGGTGTGGACCCGCGACGCGGTGGAAGCCGGGTTCGGTCTGCTTGCTGTCGGACAGCGAGAGGACGCGGAGCGTCTGCTGGCCTACCTCGCGTCAACCCAGCGTCCCGACGGCCACTGGTATCAGAACTTCTACCCTGACGGGCGTCCGTTCTGGGGCGGCGTACAACTCGACGAGGCGGGGTTTCCCATCTTGCTCGCCGCGAAGCTGCTCGAGGAGGGGAGCCTGACGGTCAACAGAACGCGGGACATGGTGCGACGCGCGGCCGAGTACATCGCGTCCTCGGGTCCCGGCACGCCGCAAGACCGGTGGGAGGAGAATGCGGGCGACAGTCCGTTTACGCTCGCGGTCGAAGTCGCCGCGCTGGTCGCGGCGGCCGGGATCCTGGGCGGCCAGGACGCCGGCTACGCTCTCTCGCTCGCGGACTACTGGAACGAACGCATCGAAGAATGGTGCTACGTCAGCGACACGCAACTTGCCCGGGACCTCGGCGTGCCGGGCCACTACATACGCATCGCCCCTCCCGGGGGGAGGGGTGTTCCCGAGCGAGTCGAGCTGCAAAACCGCGCCGGGAAGACACCGGCCGCTGACGAGCTCATCGGCCTCGAGTTCATGGCTCTCGCGCGTTTTGGCCTGCGGCGGGCGGACGACCCTCGTATCCTGGACTCGCTCAAGATCGCCGACGCGGTCCTCCGGCTGGACACCCCCTCCGGACCTCTCTACCACCGGTACCGTGGCGATGGGTACGGCGAACACGAGGACGGACGGCCGTTCGACGGCTCCGGAGTCGGCAGGGCGTGGCCGCTGTTGACCGGGGAGCGGGGCCACTTGGCGCTCGCGTCGGGCGAAGATCCGGCGCCCTACCTGGCGACGATGCTCCGAACCGCGGGCCGATGCGGGTTGCTCCCGGAGCAAGCATGGGACGCGGCGCCGATGCCGGACCGGGGGCTCTTCCCGGGGAAGCCATCCGGCGGCGCCATGCCGTTGCTCTGGGCGCACGCGGAGTACCTGCAACTCCTGGCCGGGCGCGAGCTCGGTCGGCCGCTGCAGCTGCTGCGGGCGGTGAAGGACCGATATGGCGGACAACGCCCGGCCGCCACGACATGGCACTGGCGCGTCGACGCGAGCTTCGAGGCTCTTCGACGGGGAAGGGCGCTCCTGATCGAGGACCGGTTGCCGTTTGTACTCCACTACGGCTTCGACGGCTGGCAGGACGTGCGGGACCGTGAGGCCCGGTCGCAGGGGTTGGGGATGTTCGGTGTCCGCGTTGCCGCTGACGAACTCGCCTCGCGCCAGGAAATCAACTTCACGCGACGCTATGGCGAACGGTGGGAGGGTCGGGATCGGCGGATCGGCCTGGTGGAGGAATGAGCCCGCCGCTAGGACCCGGACGCGGAAGCACCGCCGACCCGACGCTGACGCCGGCTGAGCGGCCTCGGCGCGCTGGGCCCGGCGTGAAAAAGCCCCACAACGAAATCCGTTGCAGGGCTTGATCGTGTTCAGTCGGGGCGCCCGGATTTGAACCGGGGACCTCCTGCTCCCGAAGCAGGCGCGCTAACCGGACTGCGCCACGCCCCGATCCTGCATGCGCCCAGAGGGAGTCGAACCCCCAGCCTTCAGATCCGTAGTCTGACGCTCTATCCAGTTGAGCTATGGGCGCGCCGCGGAACCTCGCTCCCGGCGCGGCTCCGGCATGGGCGGTACAAGACTCGAACTTGTGACCTCCACGATGTCAACGTGGCGCTCTAACCAACTGAGCTAACCGCCCGCCCTGAGGCTCGAACGGCGGGAAAAGCGGGAAGGGGATCACGCCACCCCCGATGCTCCCGTTCTTCCCGCCTCGATCATCGGCCAGTAGCGGGGGTGGGATTTGAACCCACGACCTCCGGGTTATGAGCCCGGCGAGCTACCAGACTGCTCCACCCCGCGACGTTTGTCCTGCAAGTTCACCCAGAGCGGGAAACGGGACTCGAACCCGCGACCCCAACCTTGGCAAGGTTGTGCTCTACCAACTGAGCTATTCCCGCGTGAGCGGTCGGATTGTACTGCCCCGGCAAAGTCGCCGCAACCGCGTCACTCGGGGCCGGCCGGACGCGTGCCGACGGACCGGCGGGCCGTGGAGGCGAGGGGGATCGAACCCCTGACCTCGTGAATGCCATTCACGCGCTCTCCCAACTGAGCTACGCCCCCATTAATATTGGCTCGCCCCGCGTCCGGGCGACGGCAGCAGCGCAAGCTAGTCCTCGCTCCGGGGGGTGTCAAGCAGAAAGCGCGCCACCCCCAACGCGCGCTCGGCAGGTCCATCGAGGAGCCATGGCGAAGAAGAAAAAGCCCGAGTCCGAGCCCGTCCAAGAACCGCTCAGCGACGACCTGTCCACCGCCGAGATCCTTGCCGCCAACCCCAAAAAGCCGCGCCGCGGCCGCAAGCGGGAGACGGCCAAGAGCCTCGGCGTCTTCGATGCCGATCGCGACATCCTCGACCAGTACCTCTATGAGGTGAGCAAGACGCCCCTGCTCACCACGCCGCAGGAAGTCGCCATTGCCCGGAAGGTCCGCGCCGGCGACGAGGAGGCGATGCAGGAGCTGGTCAAACGCAACCTTCGATTCGTGATCTCCGTCGCCAAGAAATACCAGAACCGCGGCCTCGCTCTTACCGATCTCATCGGCGAGGGGAACGTCGGGCTGCTCACCGCGGCCCGCAAGTTCGACCCCGATCAGGGCGTCAAGTTCATCTCCTACGCCGTGTGGTGGATCCGCCAGGCGATCCTCGCGGCGCTCGCGCGCCACGGCCGCACCGTGCGCGTGCCGCTCAACCGCACCGCCGACCTGTCCCGGATCGTCCGCACGTCGGAGTCGCTCCGGCAGGAGCTGCAGCGCGAGCCGACGCCGGAGGAGATCGCCAACGCCGTCGGACTCTCGGTGGACGTGGTGCAGTCCCTCGCCGCCCTCAACACCGCCGAGGTGCGCCTCGACGCGCCGCTCGATCCCGAAGGCGACCGGTCGCTCATCGACCGCTTCATCGTGGACGACCAGTCGGACGCGGAAGCGCAGGCGATGGACCACTTCCTCTCCGAAGAGATCGAGCGCGCGCTCCGCACGCTGCCCGCCCGGGACGCGAAGGTGCTCCGGCTGTACTTCGGTCTCGACGGCGGCCGGGAGCACACGCTCGAAGAGATCGGCGCCATGCTCGGCGTCACCCGCGAGCGCGTGCGGCAGTTGAGGGACCGGGCGCTCAAGCGGTTGAGGGAGGGGGAAGTGGGGAGGGCGTTGGCGAGTTTTGCAGCGTAGCCATTAGCCGGTAGCCTTTAGCTAAAGGCCAATGGCTAATGGCTAATAGCTAACGGCTAACGGCTACTATACTTTCCCTCCCGTGCAGCCGTCCTTGTCGCACATCCTGCGCCGCCCTGCCGGCTTCATCGCTCGCCTCGGCCGCTGGAGCACGGACGCGGCCCGCGCCCTGGGCGACGTAGCCACCTGGCGTCCGCTCCTGCTTGGACACATGGTGCGGCTGGGCGTGGACTCGGTGCCGATCGCCGTCTTCATCGCCATCTTCACCGGCATCGTCCTCTCCCTCCTTTCCTCGTACATCTTCACCGGCGCCGTCCCCCTCTACTTCGTCGGCGCGCTCGTGGGCAAGACGGTGATGATGGAGCTTGGGCCGGTGCTCACCGGGATGGCGCTCGCGGGCCGGGTCGGGGCCAACATCGCGGCCGAGCTGGGGACGATGCGCGTGACCGAGCAGGTGGACGCGCTCGAGACGCTGGCTTACGACAAGTTCGCCTACCTCGTCGTTCCGCGGGTGCTCGCCGCGACGCTCATGTTTCCCGTCGTCACCTCGTTTGCGATGGCGGTGGGCGTCGTGTCCGGCTGGATCACGGCCATCAACCTGCTGGAGCTGTCCACCCCGGAGTTCCTGAAGGGCCTGCGCCTCTTTTATCAGTTCAAGGACATCTGGTTCGGGCTGGTGAAGAGCGCCAGCTTCGGCGCGGCCGTGGCCCTCATGGGATGTCTCGAGGGTCTGAACAGCCGGGGTGGGGCGGAGGGCGTCGGGCGATCGACCACGCGCGCCGTGGTGCTCGGCTGCCAGGCGATCCTGGTGCTGGACGCGTTCTGGGCGCTGGTCCTGCTTTGATCCGGCTCGTCGATGTCCGCAAGGCATTCGGCGAGAAGGTGGTGCTCGCGGGTGTGTCACTCGACGTCCCGGATGGCGAGAACACCGTCATGATCGGCGCGTCCGGCAGCGGCAAGAGCGTCACGCTCAAGCTCATCGTCGGGCTGATCGACGCCGATGCCGGCGAGATCGAGGTGGACGGCCAGAACGTGCCTGACCTCGACCGCGACCAGCTCGCCGAGTTGCGGGCCCGCATCGGCTATGTCTTTCAGTTCGCGGCCCTGTTCGACTCGATGACGGTGGCGGAGAACATCCGGCTGGGACTGGTCAGGCGAGGGCTCGACGACGCCACGATCCAGGCGCGGATCGAGCAGAGCCTCGCCACCGTCGAGCTGAGCGGGCAGGAAGATCGCTATCCGGCGGAGCTGTCCGGCGGGATGCGCAAGCGGGTCGGGATCGCGCGCGCCGTCGCTCTCGAGCCGAGGTACATTCTATACGACGAGCCCACCACCGGGCTCGATCCCGTGACCTCGGCGGTCATGGACCGCCTCATGCAGCGCACCCGCGACCTCGGCGTCACCGGCCTGATCGTGACCCACGACATGCGGAGCGCGTTCACCGTCGGCGACCGGATCGCGATGCTCCACGACGGAGTGATCCGCCAGGCGGGATCGGCGGCCGACATCCGAACGACGACCGATCCGGTCGTGCGGCAGTTCATCGAGGGCCGGCCCGACGACGTCGAGCCGCCGGCCCGGAGGTCGGCGTCGTGAAGCGCGGCAACGAATTCGCGGTCGGGCTGGTCGTGCTCGTGTCGCTCGCGCTCGTGGTCGGCGGCGCACTGTGGCTGAGCCAGACCGACATCCACAAGCGGGAAATGGCGCACACCGCGCGCTTCCGGACGGTGGGTGCGCTCGGCGTGGGCGCGCCGGTGACGCTTCGCGGCGTGAAGGTCGGGCGGGTCGAGGCGATCCGGCTGGCGCCCGACGGCTGGGTGGACGCGGATCTCACCGTGGACCGCTCGGTGGACCTTCCCCACAAGCCCGCCGTGATTTCGGCCTCGAGCAGCCTGTTCGGCGAATGGGCGGCCAACATCATTCCCTTCGATCCGCTGCCGGACGACCCCAACGTCCGCGCCGCCCTGCTTGAATCGGACGCCACGGCGGGTGACGCGTGGCCCGGCGCCACGCTCCCCGATATCGGCCAGCTCACCGCGCAGGCCAGCCGCATCGCCGGCGACGTGGCGGACGTCACCCAGCGCATCAAGGGGGTCTTCGACTCCACCGCCGTGCGCGACGTGCGCCGCAGCGTGAACGATCTCACCCGCATCTCCGACCGCCTGGCCAAGTTCACCGACGTGCAGGCGACCCGCCTCGACAAGGTGAGCCAGAGCGTCGCGACGTCGGCCGACGCGTTCGCCGGTGTGGCGCGCGGATTCGAGCGAACCGTGGCTCGGGTGGACAGCGCCACCAACGCGAACCAGCTCCAGGAGATCATGAACAACACCCGGGCGTCGAGCACGGATCTGCGGCAGGCCGCGGCCGATTTCCGCTCGGTGATGGCGGCCGCACGCGAGAATCAGTCGAGCCTGGTGCGGGTGATCCAGTCGGCCGACTCGCTGCTCGCGCGGCTTCAGTCGCGCGAAGGCTCGTTCGGCCGCCTGGCCACCGACACGACCCTCTACGTCGAGACCACGCGGGCCGTGATCGAGCTGCGCGAGCTGCTTGCCGACGTCAAGGCGAACCCGAAGCGGTACTTCAAGGTCTCGGTCTTCTGATGGGGAAACGACGGGCGGAGATGGAGGTCAGCGCCGGCGGGATCGTGTTCCGCTTGGGCGACAACGGCACGCAGTACCTCCTCATCAAGGACTCCTACGACAACTGGGGCTTTCCCAAGGGCCACCTTGAGGACGGCGAGACGCCGGCCGTGGCGGCCGAACGGGAGACCGCCGAGGAGACGGGGCTCGCCGAGCTGGCGCTCAGGGGGCCGATTCGCGTGATCGACTGGCATTTCCGCTTTCGCGGCCGGCATATCCACAAGTACTGCCACTTTTTTCTGTTCGAGTCGGCACGGGGCGAGCCGTCGCCCCAGTTGGAGGAAGGCATCACGGCCTTCCGCTGGGAGCCGCTCGATCAGGCCCTCGACGCGCTCTCCTACGATAATGCCCGCGGCGTTCTCAAACGCGCGGGCGAGATGGTGCGCACGCTGGTCGCGACCGGGCAGGGGCGGTCGCGCCCCCCGTCCGACGCCGCCTGACCCGTGCCCGCGGTCGCCGCTCTGCTCGACAGCCGCTCGGCCGCGCTCGCCCTCCGGCGCACCATGCCGCGGGGCGGCCCGCGAGTCGTCACCTGCCGGACGGTCGCCGGACTCGAGCGAATGCTGGAAGCGCGGCTCGTGGACGCGATCGTGCTCGCGCCGCACGCCGGGCTCATGGACATCCTCGCCGATCTCCGCCGCCGTCTGCCCGCGATTCCGATCGTCGCCTACGCGCCCTTCCGGCCGGATGACGGCGAGCTGCTCTCGGCGTGCGAGCGCCAGGAAATCGCCGCGTTCGCGGTCGAGGGGGTGGACGATCCGGTCGTGGGGGATCTCGTGGTCCGCTGCTCGCTCACCACGGCGCGCCGCCACGCGCTCGCGGACGGGCCGCGGCTGCTCCGGCTCTCCGAGCCGCTGCAGCGGCGGGCGTGGGACATTCTGGTGCGCGACGTCGAGCGGCCGGTGCGGACGCTCACCCTGGCGCGCGAGCTGGCGGTGAGCCGGGAGCATCTCTCGCGCCAGTTCGGCGCGGGCGGCGCGCCGAATCTGAAGCGCGTCATCGATCTCACTCGCGTCGCCTGCGCGGCCCAGCTGCTGCGGAACCCCGGCTACCGGATCGCGACCGCGGTGCGGGTGCTTCACTTCGCGTCCTCGAGTCATCTCGCCGGCACCGTGCGGCGCATCGCCAACGTCGCCCCATCGGCGCTCGGCGCGCTCGGCCCCCGGGGCGTGCTGCAGGCGTTCGCCCGGGGGAATACGCGGAGCCGGGCGTGATCCCCGGCGCAGGGGCGGATCTTGCCGGGCATGGGTCATTGTGATTATTTTCACAAGCTTGTTGTGCCACCGATCCTCCTCACCCGTACCGACGACTCATGCCTACTGACTCGATCCTTCGCCCCGGCGAGCTCAAAGAGGTCCTCCTCCGCGAGATCGCGGCCGCCGAGCTCGGTGGTCAGGACACGTCTGAGGTCGGCACGGTCCTGGAGGTGCGCGACGGCGTCGCCCGCATCTACGGTCTCAAGTCGGCCGAAGCGGGCGAGATGCTCGAGTTCACCGCGCAGAAAACCGGCGACCTGGTGACGGGCCTCGTGCTCAATCTCGAGGAGGACAACGTCGGCTCGGCGATCATGGGCGACTACCTCAAGCTGAAGGAAGGCGATGAGGTCCGCCGGACCGGCCGTCTGCTGGAGGTCCCGGTCGGGCCCGCGATGCTTGGCCGGGTGGTGGATGCGCTGGGCCGGCCGGTGGATGGCCTCGGTCCGATCCAGACGACAATGACGCGCCCGGTGGAGATGATCGCGCCGGGCATCATCGTGCGGCAGCCGGTGAAGGAGCCGCTCCAGACCGGCATCAAGGCGATCGACTCGATGATCCCGATCGGGCGCGGGCAGCGCGAGCTCATTATCGGCGACCGCGGCACCGGCAAGACCGCCATCGCGATCGACACGATCATCAATCAGAAGGGCCAGGGCGTCGTCTGCGTGTACGTCGCCATCGGGCAGAAGCGCTCCACGGTCGCTACGGTGGTGGAGAAGCTGAAGGAAGCCGGCGCGATGGACTACACGATCGTCGTCGTCTCCTCCGCGTCGGAGCCGGCGCCGCTCCAGTACATCGCGCCCTACTCCGGTTGTACCATCGCCGAGTATTTCATGTACGAGGAAGGGAAGGCCACGCTCTGCGTCTACGACGACCTGTCGAAGCACGCGGCGGCCTATCGGCAGCTCTCGCTCATTCTCCGTCGCCCACCGGGCCGAGAGGCCTATCCGGGCGACGTGTTCTATCTGCACAGCCGGCTGCTGGAGCGGGCCGCCAAGATCTCGGACGATGCGGGGGTGGTGAAGTTCGACCCCCGCATCCACAAGCCGGGCGGGTCGCTCACGGCCCTCCCGATCATCGAGACCCAGGCGGGCGACGTATCCGCCTACATCCCGACCAACGTCATCTCGATCACGGACGGCCAGATCTTCCTGACGACCGACCTGTTCTTCTCCAACGTCCGTCCGGCGGTGGACGCGGGCATTAGCGTGAGCCGAGTGGGCGGCAATGCGCAGATCAAGGCGATGAAGCAGGTCGCGGGGCCGCTCCGCCTCTCGCTGGCGCAGTTCCGCGAGCTGGAAGCGTTCGCGCAGTTCGGCTCCGACCTCGATGCCGCCACGCAGAAGCAGCTCGCTCGCGGCGCGCGACTGGTCGAGGTGCTCAAGCAGCCGCAGTATCAGCCGGTCCCGGTCGAGAAGCAGGTGGCGATCATCTATGCCGTCACCAACGGCTACCTCGACGACGTGCAGGTGCCGCACATCCGCCAGTGGGAGCGGGAGTTCCTGAGTTACCTCGAGGCCAAGTCGCCCAAGGTGCTCGAGGCGATCCGCACCAAGAAGATCCTGGACGACGACACGACCAAGGGCCTCAAGACGGCGATCACGACGTTCAAGTCCCTCTTCGCTCCGGCCGACTGATGGCGAAGGGCGGCAAGCTTCGGGGGCGCATCCGTTCCGTCCGAAACACCCGCAAGATCACCCGGACGATGGAGCTGGTGTCCACGTCCAAGCTGAAGCGGGCGCAGGACCGGGTGCTGGCGGCGCGTCCCTATGCCGAGGCGCTTCGCGAGGTGATCGCGGACCTGGTGACGCCCGAGCTGGCGGAGAGCTTTCCGCTCCTGCGCACGCAGCGCCCCATTGCGCAGGGCGGCCCGCGACGCGCGGCGGTGGTGTTGCTCACTTCCAACCGCGGGCTCTGCGGGGCGTTCAACGCCAATCTGATCAAGGAAGCGCGGCGGCGGATCGAGGCCCTGGAGGCCGAGGGCTACACGGTGGATCTGCACGCCATCGGGAAGAAGGGCGCCGGCTTCTTCAAGTATCTGGGCCGGAAGCTCGCCGCCGACCGGCAGGACATCGGTGACAAGCCGACGACCGACCACGCCGCGGAAATCGCCGCCCCGCTCATCGCCGCCTACGAGGCCGGCGCGCTGGCGAGCGTGGATCTGGTGCAGGCCCGGTTCCTGAGCGCGCTCTCCACGCCGCCGGCCACGATCCGGATTCTGCCGGTACCGGCCGGCGCGAAGGCCGGGGCGCCGGGCGCGGCCCCCGGACCCGTCGCCGACTACATTCTGGCGCCGAGTGCCGAGGCCATTCTGGAGCAGCTGCTGCCGCTCTACGTCCGGAACGCGGTGTACCGCGGCATGGTGGAGACGGCGGCGGCCGAACACGGCGCCCGCCGCACGGCAATGAAAAACGCAACCGACAACGCGGGTGACCTGATCGACCTGCTCACCCGCACGTACAACCGCCAGCGACAGGCCCAGATCACCCAGGAGATCGCGGAGATCGTGGGCGGCGCGGCGGCGTTGCAGGGCTAGCCCAAACCCCGACACGACACTCGGACACCACATGGCGACCGCGGCACCGACCAAGTCCCGCCCCGCATCGGGCGAGCAGAAGGCCCGCAACATCGGGCGGATCGTCCAGATCATCGGCCCCGTGCTCGACGTCGAGTTCGAGCCGGAGCACCTGCCGGAGATCTACAACGCCCTGCTCGCGGAGGACACGGCGCGGGGCATCCGCGTCGTGGCCGAAGTGCAGCAGCACATCGGCCAGAACCAGGTGCGCACCGTGGCCATGAGCACCACCGACGGCATGGTCCGGGGGATGCCCGTGGTCGACACGGGCGGCCCCATCACCGCCCCCGTGGGCGCCGCGGCGCTCGGCCGGATTCTCAACGTCCTCGGCGAGCCGGTGGACGGCGGTCCGCCGCTGCCGGCCGACGTGGAGCGGTGGCCCATCCACCGGGAGACGCCCAAGTTCACCGATCTCGAGCCCAAGACCGAGATCTTCGAGACCGGCATCAAGGTCATCGATCTGATCTCCCCGTTCGTGAAGGGCGGCAAGGTCGGCCTCTTCGGCGGCGCGGGGGTCGGCAAGACGGTCATCATCCAGGAGCTGATCCACAACGTGCAGCAGGGGCACGGCGGCAAGTCCGTCTTCTGCGGCGTGGGCGAGCGCACGCGCGAGGGCAATGACCTCTACCTCGAGTTCAAGGAAGCCAACGTCCTGAGCTCGGTGGCGCTCATCTACGGTCAGATGAACGAGCCCCCCGGCGCCCGTCTCCGGGTCGGCCTTACCGGCCTCACGATCGCCGAATACTTCCGCGACGTCGAGAACCAGGACGTGCTCCTGTTCATCGACAACATCTTCCGCTTCACGCAGGCGGGCTCCGAAGTGTCGGCCCTGCTCGGGCGCATGCCGAGCGCGGTGGGCTACCAGCCGACCCTGGCGACCGAGATGGGCGATCTCCAGGAGCGGATCACCTCCACCAATAAGGGCTCCATCACGTCGGTGCAGGCGATCTACGTGCCCGCGGACGACCTCACCGATCCGGCGCCGGCCACGGCGTTCGC
>DATBQV010000350.1:0-2133 GCA_036560625.1 Gemmatimonadales bacterium | reverse complement strand
ACCGGGGTAGCGAATGTTGCCGAAGACGTACAGCGCCGCGATGTACTTGTGGGACAGCTCGAGGTACGTGTCGATGGCCTCCTGGTAAAGGGACCGGTCCACCGGCCGTGGCAGCTGCTCGACGCGCAGGTCCATTGGTGCGGTGCCCCCGGCGGAGTGCGGGTCCGTGTGCGGCGAACGCGACTGTCGCAGACGGGGGTCACGTCGAGCAACAGGTGTGCCACCGACCGCGGGGACGCCTCGCGGATGGTGGTGGGGCGCCATCGCCACGATAGATTTGCCTATCCACACGACAGGCCACCCGCGTGGCGGACATCCCGGCCCAGCTCGCTGATGCTCTCCGCGACCGCTACGTGCTCCAGCGCGAGCTGGGACGCGGCGGGATGGCCACGGTGTATCTCGCCCGCGATCTGAAGCACGATCGCCCCGTCGCCCTCAAGGTCCTCCGCCCCGAGCTGGCCGCCACGGTAGGACCCGACCGCTTCCGGCGGGAGATCCAGCTCGCCGCGCGGCTCCAGCATCCTCACATCCTTACGGTTCACGACTCGGGCGACGCCAACGGCCAGCTGTGGTTCACGATGCCCTACGTGGAGGGAGAAAATCTGCGGGCCCGGCTCAGCCGGGAGGGGCAGCTGCCGCTGGATGCGGCGCTCCGGATCACGCGTGAGGCGGCGCAGGCGCTGCAATACGCCCATGAGCAGGGCGTGATCCACCGGGATATCAAGCCGGAGAACCTCCTGCTCACGCCCGACGGCAACACCCTCGTGGCCGATTTCGGCATCGCGCGAGCGATCGGCGCCGCGGACGGCGCACAGGAGCGACTCACCGAGACCGGCCTCAGCATCGGCACACCCCGCTACATGAGCCCGGAGCAGGCCAGCGGCGATCGCGCCGTCGATGCCCGCGCCGACATCTACAGCCTCGGCTGCGTGCTGTATGAGATGCTCGCGGGACACCCGCCCTTCCACGGTGCCACCGCGCACGAGATCCTCGCCCGGCACGCGCTGGATCCAGTGCCGCCACTGCGAGCCGCCAGAGACACGATTCCTCCGGCGATCGAGCAGACCGTGGTGCGGGCCCTCGCCAAGTCGCCTGCCGACCGGTTCCCCACCGCTGCGCGGTTCGCGGAGGCGTTGGCGACACCGGACCAAACGCTGCCGATCCGTCCCACCGTCGCCCCGCCCGCGCGTCGCGTTCCCAAACTCGCCGTCGCCGCCGCCGTCACGGTTGGGCTGATCGCGCTGGTGGCGGCCTACGCCTGGTGGCCGCGCCCCGTGGTCAAGCTGGATCCCGACCTGGTCGCCGTGCTGCCGTTTCGGGTGAGCGGCGCGGCGCCGACGCTGGACTATCTGCGCGAGGGCATGATCGACCTGGCGGCCGCGAAGCTGTCCGGCGAAGCCGGAGCCCGGGCCGCGGATCCCCGCTCGGTGATGAGCGCGTGGCGCCACGTCGCCGGCTCGCATCGGGACGATCTCTCCGAGCGCGCCTCCCTCGATCTCGCACGCCGACTCGGCGCCGGTCAGCTCCTGCTCGGCGGCGTCGTGGGCACGCCCGACCACCTGGTCCTCAACGCCTCGCTGGTCGCGGTGCTCGACGGGAAGACCCTGACCAAGGCGACCGTCGAAGGGGCGGCGGACAGTCTTCCCGTCCTCGTGGACCGGCTCCTCGCGCAGCTGATCGCCGGAGAGACGGGTGGACAGCGGGGGCGGACCGGTCTCGTGAACACGCCGCTTCCGGCACTGCGGGCCTACCTCGAAGGGCAGGCGGCGTACCGCCGCGGCGAGTACGGCGAGGCGGTCGCGCATTTCGACCGCGCCCTCGAGCTCGATTCCACGTTTGGGCTCGCGGGCCTGGCGCTGGCGGCAGCGGCGGGTTGGGCGAACGCGCCCGGCGCCGCGCGGCGCGGACTCGAGCATGCGTGGGCGGGTCGTGAGCGACTGAGTCCGCGCGACCGGGCGCTGCTGGTGGCCGAGGCCGGCCCGCACTACCCGGTGCCGTCGAGCCTGGCCGAGTATCTCGCCGCGTGGGAGCAAGCGGTGGATCTGGCCCCCGACCAGCCCGATCGCTGGTACGAGCTGGGCGACGTCTACTTTCACGATGGGCCCTATCTGCGCATCGCCGCGTCACAGCAGC
>DATBQV010000349.1:0-8367 GCA_036560625.1 Gemmatimonadales bacterium | reverse complement strand
TCGGCGTGACGATCTCCCCCAACGCCCGCACGACTTCGTCGGCGGTCTGCGGCCGATCGGCGGGACGCTTGGCCAGCAGGCGCATGACGAGCGTGCCGAGCTGCGGCGGAACCCCCGGACGGCGGCGCGCGATTTCTTCCGGCGCCTGGGTCATGTGGGCGACGGCCAGCTGCGGCGCGCTCCGTCCCTCGAACGGTGGATGGCCGGTCAGCAGCTCGTAGGCCATCACGCCGAGGGAGTAGAGATCGGTGCGCTGGTCGACGGATGGGTCGCCCGCCGCCTGCTCCGGCGCCATGTAGACCGGCGTCCCCACGGCGAACCCGGCGGACGTGAGCCCGGTGGCCGCCTGCTCACCGCCCGACCGCTCGGCGACGGCCTTGGCGATGCCGAAGTCCGTCACCATCGCGTGAGGGCCGGACAACAGCACGTTCTCGGGCTTGATGTCGCGATGCACGAGGCCGCGGCGGTGCGCATAGGCGAGCGCGTCGGCCACCTCGCGCAGGATCCGCGCGGCGTCGGCGATGGGCAGCTCGCCCTCACGGACGAGCCGGTGTCGCAGCGACTCGCCCTCGATGAACGGCATCGTGTAGTAGAGCAGGCCGTCGGCCTCGCCGGCGGCGAGAAGCGGGACGATATGCGGATGCTGAAGGGACGCGGCGAGCTGGATCTCCCGCCGGAAGCGCTCCACGCTGACGCCGGCAGCGAGGTCCGGCGGGAGCACCTTGAGCACGATGCGGCGCCCGAGACCGGTTTCTTCAGCTTCGAAGACGCGGCTCATTCCGCCACCCAGGTCCCGAACGATGCGGATGGACGGACCAAGGGCGGCGCGAAGGCGCTCGATCAGATCGGGCACAACGCTCTCGAAGCAATGAGGGGTGCGGCCGCACCAAGTTATTTAGCTTTCGCCCCTATGGCGACCCCAACCCTCTCGAAGCACGTCGTCCCCGGCACGCTGGGAGAGATCCTGGTGGACGTGCGCGCGGGAGGACGCGGCAGTGCGCGGCCGGCGGTGCTCGTCGTTCACGGGTTCAAGGGCTTCAAGGACTGGGGCATGTTCCCGCCGCTGGCGGATCGGTTGGCGCAGGCGGGGTTCTCAGTGGTGTCACCGAATCTGAGCGGCAGCGGTGTCGACGACGCCGGCGAATTCTCCTGGCCCGAGCGGTTTGGGCACAACACGTTCTCGGCCGAGCTGGACGATGTGGGAGTGGTGCTGGACGCGCTGACCGCCGGCGCGCTGGGCGTATCGCCGCCCACGCGGATCGGGCTCGTGGGACATTCGCGGGGCGGGGGCGTGAGCGTGCTGCAGGCGGCCCGCGATGCCCGGATCCGCGCGGTCGTCACGTGGGCCGCGATCTCGACAGTCGAGCGCTGGCCGGACGAAGCCGAGCGAGCGCGCTGGCGCGCCGCGGGAAAGCTCGAGGTGCTGAACGCCCGAACCGGTCAGGTACTTCCGCTTTACACCGACACGCTGGACGACGTAGAGCAACATGGCACCGGCGCGCTCGACATCCCCGGCGCCGCGACTCGTGTGACCGTACCCTGGCTGATCATTCACGGAAGCGATGATACCAGCGTGCCGTTTGCCGAAGGCGAACGCCTCGCCGGAGCCGCGCGCGTGGGAGCGTCGCGGTTCCTGCAGGTCGAGCGCGCGGGGCACACGTTCGGCGCGGTCCATCCGTGGCGCGGCTCGACGCCCGCGCTGGATCAGGTGATGAAGGAGACGGTGACGTGGCTCAGCCGACACCTTCTCTGAGCATGAAGGGCAAGACCTGCGTGGTAACCGGCGCGAATCGGGGAATCGGCCGGGCCACGGCCGAGGGGCTCGCCGCACTCGGCGCGCGGGTCGTGCTGGTGGCGCGAGACGGCGCCGCCGGCGAGGCGGCCGCTGGAGAGATCCGGGATGCGACGGGTAATCCGGCCGTTGAGGCGGTGACGGCCGATCTCGCGTCGCAGGCGTCGATCCGCCGACTGGCGGGCGACCTGCTCGACCGGTGTCCGCGGATCAACGTGCTGGTGAACAACGCGGGCCTGATCGCGCGGAGCCGCACGATTACGGTGGACGGTATCGAGACGGTGTTCGCCGTCAACCACCTCGCCTATTTCCTGCTGACCAATCTCCTGCTCGACCGCCTCAAGGCATCCGCGCCGGCGCGGATCGTCATCGTGTCCTCCGAAGCCCATCAGGGCCATCGACTCGACTTCGACGATCTGCAGCTCACGCGCGGCTGGCGGCCGGTCAAAGCCTACTCGCTGTCGAAGCTCGCGAACGTGATGTTCACCTACGAGCTGGTCCGGCGGCTGGCGGGGACCGGCGTCACCGTCAACTGTCTCCATCCGGGCGTGATCGCGACCAAGCTCCTGCTTGACTACCTGCCGCTGCCGTCGGTAACGAGCCCCGTCACGACCGCGTTTGCCGGCACGCCCGAGCAGGGGGCGGAGACGCCGCTCTATCTCGCGACTTCCGCCGAGGTCGAGGGCGTGACCGGCGAGTACTTCGCGCGGCGCAAGGCGAGGAAGTCGGCTGCCTATTCGTACGACACGGTCGCGGGCAGGCGGCTCTGGGACGAGAGCGCTCGGCTCACGGGGCTGGCGCCGGTTTTGACCCCATCGTCACCCCCCGGGTAGATTCACGTGCCCTCACAACCACTGGAGAACGGCAGTGCGTGCTTCGCAACCTGCGTTGCTCGCTGCCGGTCGCGTAATATCAGAATCGCGGGATTTGATGGTCGCCCAATGGGCCGATTGGCTGGGTGACCGGATCACCGCAACCCCCACGATACCGCGAGCGACAGTCGAGCGGGAGTTCCGTCTCATCATAGATGCTTTGACCGCCATGGTCGGTGCCCTCCGACGCGAGGCGGGAGTCGTGTGGCTGCACGTCTGCGAGCATTACGGGCGGGTCGCCGCGGCGCGGGGACTCGCGGCCGGCGAAGTGGTGGAAGAGCTGCAATATCTCCGGGAGCTGCTGATCCGGAATTTGGCGTCGGCCTTCGTCACCATGCGGCCGCGCCAGAGCCTCGCGATCGTCCTCCGGCTCAACCGCGTTCTCGACAAGGGGATCGTGGTTGCGGTCGTGGGCTACACCGACGCGCTCGTGGCCACGCTGTTCGCCCAGAACGGCGTGCCGGTCCCGAGCAGCGAATACGACCCCACCGAGGTGGAACGGCAGCTCGCCGCCCTGGAGCATGAGCTCGCCGGCGTGAGCCAAGCGCGGAAGCGCTAGCCCGGCGGGCATGAGCGTCGCGTCAGTCTGGCCGGCCCTTCCCTGGCTCGGTCCGCTGCTCGGCATTTTCTATCTGGCCCGCCGCAGCCCTGATCTCAGCACCGCTCCAGTCGCGTCCGGCAGACTGATCAGCGTGATCATTCCCGCTCGAAACGAAGCGGAGACGATCGAGACGGTCGTGGGCTCGGTGCTCTCGAGCACATACGCGCCGCTCGAGGTGATCGTGGTGGACGATCGCTCGACCGACGAGACGGCACGGCTGGTGGAGCAGCTCGCACGCGACGACGACCGCCTTCGTCTCATCTCCGGAGCGGAGCTGCCGGCCGGGTGGTTCGGGAAGCAATGGGCGTGCTGGCAGGGGTATCGCGCGGCGCGAGGAGAGCTGCTGGTCTTCACCGACGCCGACACGACTCACGCCCCGGCGCTGCTGGGACACGCGGTGGGCGCGCTGGATGCCGAGCGCGCGGATCTCCTCACCGTGACGTCCCGGCAGCGCTGCGAGTCATTCTGGGAGCGGCTGGTGATGCCCCAGATCTGGATACTGCTCGGCTTTCGCTATCGGCCGGCCGCGGTGAACCGCTCCGGCCGCCGCCGCGACGTGATCGCCAACGGGCAGTTCATTCTCCTCCCGCGGACCTCCTACGAAGCGATCGGCACGCACGAGGCTGTGCGGGGCGAGGTGGCCGAAGACCTGGCTCTGGCGCAGACGGTGGTCCGGGCGGGGCGGAAGCTCTACCTGGTCCACGCCGAGTCACTGATCGCGACGCGGATGTACCGCGGCCTCGGTCACCTGGTCGAGGGCTGGTCGAAGAACATCTATCTTGGTGGCAGACGCTCGTTTCCCGACGAGCCGGTGCGGCGAGCGCTGGTCCCCGTGCTCCTCACCGCCGCGATGCTCTTCTGGCTGGTGCCGCCGATCGTGGCGCTTGCCGGGCTTGCGGGGCTGGGCCGCCCGGGGCTGTGGGCGCCGGCAGCGACCGCGCTCTCCGCGTTGTTCTGGATGCTGGTGTCGTTCGGGATGCAGATCCCGGTGGTGTACGGGTTGGGGTACCCGCTGGGTGCCGCGGTGGGGCTTTACATCGTACTCCGGTCGTCCAGCAGAGGCGCACGGAAGGTCGAATGGAAGGGCCGGGTGTACGATGTGCGCGCGGGGCTATCCTAGCGCCTATTGGCGCTCGAAAGAAAGGTGTTGCGCCGGGATCCCGCCGCCGAGGAGCCGGCCCGCGGCGTCAACCCGGAGGCGGAACTTGACGCTCCCCAGGTCGAGTGCCACGGAGTCCGCGCCGACGCGCGCGACCGTGCCGACCACCGTCGATCCCCCGCGTTGCCCCGCGCCTCCGCTGAGATTGAAGAACGCGACCTTGACCGAGTCCCGCCCTAGCGCCGTCGCCCGACGGATCGCCTGCTCCAGGAGCCCGAACGAGAGATTGAGATAGGGTACCGCGCCCACCTGGGTTGCGAGCACCTGCGTCTGCATGCCGTGACCGGTGATGTCGTCCACCGCCACGCTGTCGCCGCGGAAGATGACGCGGGTGCGCTGCACGACGCGGGCCTTCACGAGGCCCGTATCCACGCCCTCCCGCACGTTGACCTCCACCAGCGCGATGGTCGTGTCGGGCGCGACGACGGCCCGATACCACTCGGACGTGGAGCCCTTGGCTCGGAAGGTGAGCGTCCCGGTCACCTCCGTCGAGGTCCGCGCCAGCTCCTCGGTGGCGACAGTGTCGGTCCCACGGCGAATGACGAAGACGGATTTCTCGGGGTCCTGGGCAGAGACCGCCGCCGGGACGACGAGCGGCAGGAGCAGGAGCAAGGATGCGCGCATAGGACGAGCATCGTAGCCCAGGGTGGGTGGGGTGGGCAAGTTCCGGCCACCGTCCGCGCCGGATTGCTGCCAGCCCGACTGAGGAACCACGCGAACGTGGAGCGTCCCGACGGGGAGCCCCGTTCACGTGGTAACCGCGAGCACCCTCGCCGCGCTGCGGCGAGTGGAGGATCTGCCGGAGCTCGTTCTCGCGCTCGGGCACGAGACTGCCTGGGAGGAGCTGCCGCTCCCCGGATGGCTCGACCTGCCCGGGAATGGACTGCTCACCCGGGCCGCCATCGTGGGCCGGGCGGGCGAGTTCGTTTGGTTCGGCGTCGACGCGGCGGAGCCGGGTCGGGCGGCGGCAGGCATTGCTCGGCGCCTCCTGGCCCGGGGGCGGGTGGGCGGTGTCCTGGCGCTATCCCGCTCGACGCGCCGGCTTGCCGTGGCGGTGGCGTTCGCCGATGCGCCGACGATCGACTGTTCCCTGGATGAGCCCGATCGTCTGGCGCTCACGCGGTTCACGCGCCTCGCGTCGGTCGCGCCGGGTGGAGCGCTCGCGTTCGCCTCACGCGTCGCCGACGCGCTCGGGGCCGAGGCCGTCGGTCGCCGCTTCTTCCGCCGATTTCAAAGCACGCTGGAGGCAATGTCGGCCGCGCTGCCCCGCGGGTGTCCGGTGGCGGAGCGCCACGGGCTGGCCCTGCTTCAACTCACCCGGGTCCTCTTCCTCTACTTCGTCCAAAGCAAGGGCTGGCTCGACGGCCGCGCCGATTTTCTCGCGCGCGAGGTCGACCGATGCCTCGGCCGAGGGCGTCGCCTCCAGCGAGATCTGCTGCAGCCGCTCTTTTTCGGGACGCTCAACCGGCCGGCCGCGGAGCGAAGCCGGATTCCTCGAGGGTTCGGCCGGATCCCCTTCCTGAACGGCGGACTGTTCGAGCCGCACCCGCTCGAGCGTCGGTGGCACGCGGACCTGCCCAACAACATCTGGCGCGACGCGTTCGACTCACTGTTCGAGCGATTCGACTTCACCGCGAACGAGGCGGGTCACCCGGGCATGGTCGCGCCGGACATGCTCGGGCGCGTCTTCGAGGGCGTGATGGAGCCCGGCCTCCGCCATCGGAGCGGCACGTTCTACACGCCGGCCGCCCTCGTGCGGAGCGTGGTCCACGCGGGTCTGGTCGCGGTCGTGGCCGAGCGGATGGACTGCCCCGAGCCCCGGGCCGCGCACTACCTCGCGGAGCGGGCAGAGCCCGCGCGGCGCATCCTGCGCGAGGTGACGGTCCTCGATCCCGCCGTCGGGTCCGGGGCATTTCTGCTAGGCGCGCTCGAGCTGCTGTCCGAGGTGGAGTCGGATCGGCGTTCCGTCACCGAGGCACGGCGCCGAGTGCTGCGTCGCAGTCTGTTCGGTGTCGATCTCAACGCGGCTGCGGTGCGGCTCACGGAGCTTCGGCTGTGGCTGGCGGTCATCGCCGACGAGCGGGCCGACGCAGACGCGGTCGAGCCGTTGCCGAATCTCGATTGCGTCGTGCGCCAGGGGAACAGCCTGCTCGACCCGGCCGGACGATGGCCGGGCGGGCGCGCGATGCCCAGACGCGAGTCCGTCGCTCTCACTCGGCTCCGTCGCGAGCTGGTGACCGCCATCGGCGCGGAGAAGCGCGCCCTCACTCGCGATCTCCGGCGCGCGGAGGGGCGGGCCTTCAGCGCCGCGCTCGAGGGGGCCGAGGCCGCGCTGGATGCGCAGATCGCCGAGCAGTTGGATGACGCCCGGATCCAGACCCTCTTCGGCGAGCGGCGCGGACTCGATCGCCGCATGCGCTCCGAGCTCACGCGTCTCAGAACCGAGCGTCACGCCGTCCGCCGGGCCCGGCGACATTTCCGGCGCGAGGGAGAGCTTCCCTGGTTTCACTACGAGAGCCACTTCGCGGACGTGTTCCAGCAGGGCGGCTTCGATCTGGTCGCGGGGAATCCGCCCTGGGTCAGGGCGGAGGAGCTGCCGCTGGAGCTGCGCGAAGCGCTTGCCGCCCGGTTCCGGTGGTGGCGTGGCGGCGGCAGCCGCGGTTTCGCGCACCGGCCGGATCTCGCGCTCGCGTTCGTCGAGCGTTCCTGGGAGCTGACCCGACCCGGCGGGGCCATCGCGCTCCTGGTGCCGGCCAAGCTCGCCACAGCGCTCTACGGCGCACGCGCCCGACACGCGCTCGCGGCTCAGGGAACCATTCGCGCCGTGGCCGATCTGACCGGGGCGCCTGAAGCCGCCTTCGACGCGACGGTCTATCCGCTCGCGCTCGTGGTCACCAAGCGTCCGCCCGAAGACAGTCACACCGCCCGCACAGTCTTGCGCGTGCCGAAGAGCCCGGCCGGCGCCGGCGTGCCGCAGCGCGAGCTTGCCGGCGGCAGTGCGTGGGTGCTGGCGCAGGCACCCGCGCTGGCCGCGCTGCGCGCCCTGGCCCACCATCCGCGCTTCGATCAGCACTTCGTCTGTCACCTCGGGGTCAAGACCGGCGCCAACGACCTGTTCATCGATCCGCCGGCCGGCGTCGAGCCGGAACTCTTGCGCTCGGCGATTCGCGGACGCGACGTGCAGGCCTTTCGCGTCACACCACGGCGGCGCCTTCTCTGGCCCTGCGACGGCGCCGGGCAACCGCTGACCGAGCTTCCCCCGGGAGCGGCGGCCCATCTCGGCCCACACGCGGACAGGCTTCGGGCCCGCTCTGACGCCCGGAAGGGGCCTCCCTGGGCACTGTTCCGCACCGCGGCTGCATCCGCCCCATATCGGGTAGTCTGGGCGGACCTGGCGCGGCGACTCACCGCGGTGGCCCTCGTGGACGACCGTGCGCGCGCGCAGATCCCGCTCAACACCTGCTACGTCCTGTCCGCGCCGGACCCGGCCACCGCCGAGCGTGTGGCTGCGTGGCTCAACACGACCTGGCTCCGCGCCGCGGCCCGACTGGTGGCGACGCCAGCAGCCGGCGGCTTCGCCCGGTTCAACGCGCGAGTCGTGGGAGGGCTGCCGCTTCCGGACAGCGCGCTTACCGATCCGGCCCTCGGTGAGCTCTGCCGCGCGGGTGCCGAAGGCCGCGCCGTTCAGCCTGAGCTCGATGCCCTCGCCGCCCGCCATCTTGCGCTCGAACCCGACGTCGCGCGCGCACTCGCGCAAGTGGACCAGCGGGACGATCGTCGCTGAGGCGCTCGTGGCGGTAGCGGAGCCGCTGGTCACGGCGCTCCGGCTCGGCCCGCTCACGAGCCCCGCGCGGGTCGCGGCCGCGCTTGCGAGGAGCCTTGCCCCGGAGGAGGCGGAGGATATCCCGCCCGCGTGGCTCTGGCCGGAGCAGCGCGTATCGTT
>DATBQV010000348.1:0-7742 GCA_036560625.1 Gemmatimonadales bacterium | reverse complement strand
CGAGCCGTTCGGCGCTTGCATGCTGGCGGACCGTCCGGCGATGGGCGCTGGCTCGCGTTGGGCGACACGCTCCAGCGCCACCGGGTTCCCCTCGCGCCGTTGCTCGACTTGCTGGAAGGCGTAGCGCACGATCTGGCACCGGTCGCGACGCCGGACTTCCGATCCCTGGCCGCCTACTGCCGACTCGTGGCGGGAGGCGTTGGTCTCATGCTCGGCCCCGTGCTCGGCGCACCATCCGAGAGTTTCCGAGAGCCGGGCGTCCGGCTCGGGGTCGCCATGCAGCTCACCAACGTGCTCCGCGACGTAGGGGAGGACCTCGAGGCCGGACGGGTGTATCTCCCGGCGGACGAGCTGCACCGGTTCGGGCTCGACCGGGCGGCGCTGGAGGCGCGCCGGGTCACTCCGGAGTTCCGCCGCTTTATGGGGTTTCAAGTAGAGCGGGCGCGGCGGTATTTCCAGGAAGGCGCCAGGGTCGTCCAGCTCTTCCCGAACGACGGGTCACGGCTCACCGTCCGCCTGTTGCAGCAGACCTACGCTGGCATTCTCGACGCCATCGAAGAGCTGGACTATGATGTGTTCCGGGCCCGGGCCTACGTCTCCACTCCACGCAAGCTGCTGATCCTGAGTCGCGCCTGGTGGGCCGAACGTCCCCGGGTGCCCCCCCTTCCTCTCTCGGAGCGATCCGCCTGAGCTTTCGCCCGCCGGGGAGCGAACCGTATCAGCCGCCCAACCCGCTCGCGGTCTGGGCGTTCAATCGGTATTTCCGATCCCAGTTGGCGAAGCACTTCGCGACGACGCGCCTTGCCTCCGTGAGCGACGCCGCCCGCTGGGATCGCGCCGTGCCTACGCTGTTCGTCGCCAATCACACGAGCTGGTGGGACGGCCTCCTGGCATTCGTGGTGACCCGCGAGCTGGGCTTCCGGGGCCACATCCTCATGGATGCCGTCAGCCTCGAGCGCTACGCGGCCTTCCGATCCGCCGGAGCGGTCCCCGTGCGCCGCTCGTCGCCTCGAGCCGCGTACGACGATCTGCGGGCCGCCCGGCGCTGCCTCAAAGCCGAGGTGGCGCTCTGGATCTTCCCTCAGGGAGCCCGGCGCCCCCAGACCGAGCGGCCGGAGCACCTGGGCCGCGGCGCGGCCGGCCTGGCCCGAGGGCACGATCGGCCGGTCCGGGTGTGCCCGGTGGCCTTCCGATACACCTATCTGGGGGAGCAGTTGCCCGAAGCGTTCGCCTGGCTGGGTCAGCCGAGGATCGTGGGGCCGGGAGAATATGGGTCGCGGCGGGCGTTGGCCCTGGTACTGGAGCAGGATCTGCTGGGCGCATTGGATACCCTCGACGGGCTCTTGCGGACGGAGAGCCTCGGGGCGTTCCGCACGATCGTCGCCGGGCCGCTTTCCATCAACAAGCGGATGGACCGGGTCCGCCACGCACTGGGCCTGCTGCGCGGGCCGTTCGAGGCCCGGAATGGGTGATCCCGCCCTGCTCCGGGTGATTCACGTGGCAGGCGCGGTGTTGTTGCTGGGGAACGTGACGGTGACGGGGTTCTGGGCCGCCTACCTGTACCGGTCGCGCAAGCAGGTGCCGTTCCGTCCCGTGATTCGCGCTATCCTCTGGACCGATCTGGTGTTCACGTTGGGAGGCGGGGCCATGCTGGCGGTGTCAGGCGTGCTTCTCGTTCGGGCCCGGGGATACCCGATCGCCGAGACTCCGTGGCTTCGCCAGGGGATCGGTGCCTTGATCCTCAGCACCGCCCTCTGGCTCGTGTTCCTGCTCCCGGACCAGTGGCGGCTGGAGCGGATCGACCCGGCCGACGAGGCCGGTCTCAGGCGCCTCTTCAAGCGGTGGAGCGTGGTGGGATGGACGGCCACCGCCGTGCTGTTCTATGGCCTCTGGACGATGGTTTCGAGGCGCTGATTCAGGCTACCGGCGGGGCGGTACTGTCGGCGGGCGGCTCGTTGTTATCGTCGGCGTCGGCGTTCCAGATGTCGGCCGTGATGCGCCAGACGCCGTCCGGCTCCCGCCGAAGCGCTATCACGAACTTCCCGGTTTCGGCCGCGTCATCGCCATCCGGAGGCACGTAGTAGCGGCCGATGACGTACCCCGAGCCCGGGGCCACCTCGATCCGGACGGTGTCCATCGCGAAGCCGGACTCCATCCCCTGCTTCCAGTAGGTCCGGATATCGTCTCGACCGGTGACCAGGATGTGCCCCGGTGGCAGGAGGACGGCGTCGCCGGCGTAGAGGCCGGCAATCGCGTCCGCGTCATTTCGGCGGTAGGCGTCGAGGTAGGCGTCGATGACCTGGGTGACGGCCTTCCGGCCGGTGGCATCGGCGGCGCCGGGTTGGGGCCGGCAGCCGACGAGGGGGCCAAAGCAAGCCAGGATTGCCGTAACGGCCACGGCGGGCCGGGGCAGCCGGGGGGGCCGGTGAACGGGGGCGGTCGGGAGCAGGGGCATGCGGTTTGGCGCTGAACTTGCTATCTTTATGCGTTGTTGGACAATGGGCCCGATACGCAGGTAGGCCCACAGTTGAACCCTAAACCAAGTGATTTGTGAGACCCAGAGCTCGACACAGTTCCTCCAGAGGTCCCTCCACCGCCCTTCGCCGCTCTCCCGGCCGCTCAATGCAATCCCATCGTGACTGGTTGTTGGCCCAGCATGGATCCGTCTGCGCTTATTGCGGGACGACCACGCCGGCCGAGGCCATCACCCTGGATCACGTGCGCCCGCGCCGGGGCCAGACCGCCTACGACCGCCCAGACAACCTCGTCCTGGCCTGCGCGGCCTGCAATGCGGCCAAGGCAGACACCCCGCTGGTTGCGTTTCTCATGATGAGACGCTCGCGCGGAGTGTTCCTCCTGCACTACGGCGACCACCTTTCGGAGCCGCTCAAGGAGCTGGCCCGGAAGGCCTCGGAGCGACCGCTCCTGGACAAGGAGACGCCGGCAGTCCGCTGGGCGGTCGGTCAGTAACCGACCCGACGTTGCGCACCGGGCCCGAAAGGGCCCGGTTTCGTTTTCGCCCTAGGCGGGGACCTGCACCGTCGCTTTCCGCTCCAGCTTCCCCCACCCGACCAGCCGCCCGCGCGCCGCAACCACGAAGGCCCTCACGACCACCCCGTACATCACCTGTCGGTAGGCGAATCGCTGGAGGAAGATCAGCCAGGTGAGCGATCGATCCTCCTCCGGCTCCAGCAGGAACGCCGCCACCGCCGCCAGCCAGTCCACCAGCAGGAAGACCGCGTAGAAGGTCAGGACGTGCTCCAGGTTGGTGAGCGCGTACGTCGCGCCGTGCTCCGCTTTCACGAGCCACACCGACACCAGACTCCAGAGGAACAGGAGGTCGGCCAGCGGCGAGATGGCCGGCAACAGTAGCTGGAAGACCCACACGTTCGGCATTGCGACGAGGCCGAGCGATCCGTAGCGGGGACGGAAGAGCACGTCCCGATGCTTCCAGGCACACTGGAGCGTGCCGAAGGACCACCGGAACCGCTGGCGGGCGAGGGTTGCAAGCGTGTCGGGCGCCTCGGTCCAGCCGATCGCGCGGTCTGCGTAGGCAATCCGATAGCCACCCCGCCGGATGGTGAGCGTGAGATCCTGGTCCTCCGCCAGTGAATCGTCGCTGAACCCGCCGACCTCTTCCACCAGCGACTTGCGCCAGGCGCCGACGGCGCCCGGCACGACGGTGATCCCGTCGAGCAGAGAGAACGCCCGGCGATCGAGGTTCTGACTGGTGACGTACTCCACGGCCTGCCAGCGGGTGACCAGGTTGACCCGGTTCCCCACCTTGGCGTTGCCCGCCACGGCGCCGACGCGGGGGTCGCGGAGCGGCTCGACCAGCTCGGCCAGGGTCGTCGGCTCGAACACCGTGTCCGCGTCCAGGCAGACGACGATCTCGCCCTTGGCCCGCGCGATCCCGAAATTGAGTGCACTCGCCTTCCCGCCGTTCGGTTTGCGGAAGATCCGCACGCGGGGGTCGGTTCCGAACGCCTCGTGCGCGACATCGTACGTCCGGTCGGGGGAGCCATCGTCCACCACGACGATCTCGAGCGCTCCGCCGTACTCCTGAGCGAGCAGGCTCCTGATCGTCGCGGCGATCACCTTCTCTTCCCTGTACGCGGGTACGATGATGCTCGCTGAGGGCGTGAACCGCTCGGGTGGGGCGGGGCGCTCGCGGAGCCGTTGCACCGTGGCGAGGGCCAGGATCCACACCAGCCGGCCGATGCCCAGCGCCACGGCGACGAGAAACACCCAGTACAGACTCAGCTCTGCTCCCCCCAGGAGTCCGAAGAGCGTCAGCTCCGCGATGCGGGTCATGGCGCTCGCCGGCGTGAGGCTCGGCATGGCCGCTTCGGGCGCGATGCCGGCCAGGCTGGACAGCAGGACGAGGGTGTCGCCGCGGGCGCGGAGCGAGTCGATCATTGGCCCCAAAGCCGCCACCGTGCCGGTGCGGTCGCCGCCGCCGTCATGGAGCAGCACGACGTTGCCGCGCGCGCGCGCGTCGAGAACGTTGCGGAGGATGGCTTCCGCCCCCGGCTCGGTCCAATCTTCGGAGTCGACGTGAAGTCCCGCCGTGACGTAACCGAGATCGGTGGCAAGGCCGACCGGCACGAGCTCGTCCGCCGTCGTCGGCTCGGCGTCTCCGAAGTACGGTGGCCGGAAGAACAACGACCGACGGTTGAGCACGGCCTCGAGCAACCGCTCGGTCGCATCCAGCTCGAGCCGTGTCACGAAGGCGGGGGTGAGCGCCAGATTCGGGTGGGTAAACGTGTGATTGCCCACCTCGTGCCCCTCGGCCACGATCTGCCGCAGCAGCGGGATGTGGCGCTCGGCGTTCACGCCGATAACGAAAAACGTCGCCGGCGCGCCCCGGCTCCGGAGCGTGTCGAGGATCATCGGCGTCCAGGTCCCGTCCGGGCCGTCGTCGAACGTGAGCGCGACCTTATGCGCCGAGGCCCCGTACCGGCGGACGACCCACGGTGAGGGCAGGCTGGTCAGGCGCTCGCCCGACACCAGGCCGGTGCCCGGATCGAGCTGGACCTCGCGCAGGCCCTCGGCCGGCCGCCCCGCGATCCGCAGCAGCTCGCCGGTCCCTTCCATCTGCACGTCGTACCCCGCGGGGATATTCCGGATGGCGGTAGCAGGGTCCGCGCTCTTCCGGCGGCCCAGAACGCCCCACACGGCGGGGTCCTCGGATCCGAGCCGCCACACCGCCTGGCCGGCGACCTTGAGCGCGTCACCGGCACGCCGCTGATTGTAGGCCGTCGCGGCATCGAGAAACCACACGACGTGATCGGTCGAGTCGGGGTCGGTCCACGCGAGGTAGGGGTTCAGCGAGACCGAGTCGAAGTGCACGGCCGCGCCGTGATCACGGGCCGCCGCCATCACATCCTGAAAGGTCATCTCGGTGCCCGAGGCATCGGGCTCGGCGTCGTTCCAGTCATAGCCGTAGGCGCCGACCGCGAGAATCGTCTTGCTCGGGGGCACGTGCGCCAGGGCCTGCCGGGCGGCCTTCACGTACCAGGCCTGGCTGGCGACCGGTCCGACGTCGCCCTTGCCGTAGTGCTCGTCGTACGCCATGAGGAACACCAGGTCGTTCGCGGCGGCGTAGCGCTCGAGCCAGGGGCCGGGCATATCGACCGGCAGCGCCTCGGTGGTGAGACGATCCACCTTGTCGAGGGTCGCGTTCAGTCGCCGCACGAAATTCACGACCGTGCCGTGGAGATCGTCGGGCACGTTCTCGAAGTCCACCGTCACTCCGGCGAGCCCGTAGCGCGTGACCGCGTCCGTCAGCTGATCGAGCACCCGACGCTGCGCGGCCGGCGACCCCAGCAGGCGCCGAAGCCGCCGGGCGTCGAAACCCGAACGCGTCGAGTCGTAGTTGCTCACCATGGCGAAGACGAGAGGGCGGTGCCCTTCGGGCTGATGCTCCGCGGCGTACAGGACGCGACGGTCGATGGCGAGGCGCAGCGAATCGCCGGACGGCACGACGAACGCCCACTCGCATACCACCCAGTCCAGGTCCTGGACGTGCGCCGCGAACGAGGCGAAGGAGTTGTCGTCCCAGTTGACGTAGAACCCGGCCGTTATCGGCGCGCCGGTTGGAGCGAGATCGGTCTTGGAGCGGGCCCGGGCTACGCGCCGTTGCGGCTTGATCGGGAGGAGCTCGGGACGGACCCCCGCGGCTGCCTGACGGCCGTTGCCCAGGGCGAGCAGGAGCCGCCGGCGCGCGGCGAGGCGCTCGCGGGCCTGACGTGAGGTAGCGGCTGCGTGCGGGGCGGCGGAGGTGAGGGCGGTGACGTCACCGGACCAGAGCGGGAGCAGCGGAGGGACCAGCACGCCCACCACCACGACCAGGGCGGCGAGCGTCGTGACGATTCCTATTGCGAGGGCGATTCGCCGGATCCGGCGCCATCGCGTCCCGGTCGGATCCAGGAAGACGGCGCCGGAGCTGGAGCGGGACAAGCGTTACTCCCCGCCTTCCCCTCGACCCAGTGCTTCAGACACGATCCGGGCCTGTTCCGCGGCGTGCGCGGCCGGATAACCCTCGGCTGGGCTCGCGCGCTCGGGCCGGCCCGAGTAGGACAGGGCCGCCTCCGCCGGCAACAGCTCCCGCAGCCTGGGCTCGAGATACGACCAGGCGCCCATGTTACGCGGCTCTTCCTGCACCCAGACCAGCTGCCGGAGCCGTGGGTAGCGCGCCAGCACTGCGCGGCTCTCGGGCCACGGGAAGGAGTAGAGCTGCTCCACCCGGGCGATCGCCGGACGCCGATCGCCGAGCTTGTCCGCCTCGGCGACGAGCTCGTAGTAGATCTTCCCGGTACAAAGCACCAGCCGGGTGACGGTCGCCGCCCGCTCGTCGGTGATCGAGGGGTCGTCGAGTACCGGATGCCACGATCCGGTGGCCAGCTCGTCAAGCCGCGAGGACGCGAGCGGATGCCGCAGCAGGCTCTTCGGGGTCATCACGATCAACGGCCGCTGGCGGGTACGCCGGGCCTGACGCCGCAACAGATGGAAGTATTGCGCCGGCGTCGTGGGATTGGCCACGCGGATGTTGCCTTCGGCCGCCAACTGGAGGAACCGCTCGAGGCGCGCGCTCGAATGCTCGGGACCCTGCCCCTCGTACCCGTGTGGCAGCAGCAGCGTGAGGCGGGTGGTGAGCCCCCACTTCGACAGGCCGGCCGAGAGGAACTGGTCTACGATGACCTGCGCCCCGTTGATGAAGTCGCCGAACTGGGCTTCCCAAAGGACGAGGGCCTCGGACGCGGCCGCGCTGTAGCCATACTCAAAGCCGACCGTGGCCAGCTCGGACAGCGGACTGTTGTGGATTTCCAGCGGAGCGACCGCGCCGCGCAGACGCTGGATGGGCGCCAGCCGCTCACCGGTGATGGCGTCGTGCAGCACCAGATGCCGCTGGCTGAAGGTTCCGCGCTCGGTGTCCTGTCCCGTAAGCCGGACCGGCACGCCCTCCACCAGAAGCGATGCCAGCGCCAGCGTTTCGGCGTGCGCCCAGTCGATCCCACCCTCCGGGCCCATCACGCCGCGCCGCCGCTCGAGCTGTTTGCGGAGCTTCGGGTTGATCGTGAAGCCGCTGGGCCAGGTGAGCAGCTGCTCGTTGAGCCCCGTAAGGGTCTCTGCCGGCACCGCCGTCGCCACTTCCTGGCCGGCGCCCGGCTGCTTCTTGGGCTCGGGGATCGTTCCCTTGCCGAGACTTGCGCGGAACTGTTGCTGGGCCTGCACCAACC
>DATBQV010000347.1:0-3009 GCA_036560625.1 Gemmatimonadales bacterium | reverse complement strand
CGAGGCCGAGGACGGCGACCGGCTCGAGCCCGGCACGGTGCTGATCGCCCCCGCGGGCTACCACATGCGGGTCAACACGAGTCTGGCGGTGACGCTCTCCGCCGACTCGGGGCACGCACGCCACGTCCCCAGTGTGGACGTGCTCATGCAGTCCGCCGCGCGCGCCCGCCCCGGCCGGGTGTTGGGCGTGCTGCTCACGGGGATGGGAGACGACGGCGCGGATGGGATGGTGGTGATCCACGGCCAGGGCGGGATCACCCTGGTGGAGAGCGAGGCGACCTGCGTCGTCTACGGCATGCCGAGGGCGGCGTGGGAGCGGGGTGCGGTCACCCGCCAGTTGCCGCTCCCGGCGCTGGCCGAATGGCTGGCCCGCCTTACAGCAGCGTCCCCCGCAGAATTACCAGCGCGACCGTGAAGTAGATGATCAGCCCCGTCACGTCGACCAGCGTGGCGACGAAGGGGGCCGACGCGCTGGCGGGATCGAACCCGAGCCGGCGGAGCACGAAGGGCAGCATCGAGCCGGCCAGCGATCCGAAGAGCACCACGCCCACCAGCGCCGTCCCCACCGTGAACGCGACCAGCACGTGATGGACCCCATAGTCGTACCAGCCCAGCGACTGCCATAGCAGGATCCGAATCACGCCGATCACACCCAGAATGCTGCCGAGCGTGAGACCCGCCGGCAGCTCCCGCACGGCCACCCGCCACCAGTCCTTGAGCCGCACCTCGCGGACGGCCATCGCGCGAATGATGAGCGAGGTAGCCTGCGACCCGGAGTTTCCGCCGGAGCTGATGATGAGGGGAATGAACAGAGCCAGGACCACCGCCTTGCTGATCTCGGCCTCGAAGTGTCCCATCGCGGTGGCGGTGAGCATCTCGCCCAGGAACAGCGCGCAGAGCCACCCCGCCCGCTTCTTCACCATCGTGAGAAAGCTGATCTGCATGTAGGGCTCGTCGAGCGCCTCCATGCCGCCGAACTTCTGCACGTCCTCAGTCGTCTCCTTCACCAGCGCGTCGATCACGTCGTCTACCGTGACGATGCCGAGCACGCGGCCGTCGTCGTCGAGGACGGGGATGGCGAGGAGGTCGTACTTCGAGATGAGCCGAGCCACCTCTTCCTGATCCAGGAGCGGCCGTACCGTCACCGGCTTCCGTGTCTCGCCGACCTCCAGCACCGGCGTGCCGGGCTCGGCCAGCATGATCTCCTTGAGCGACACGACCCGCACCAGGCGCTGGCTCTGCGGATCCAGCACGTAGATGGCGTACACGGTCTCCTTGGCCCGGCCGACCTCCCGGATGTAGGTCTTGACCTGCTCGACGTTCCATCCGGCGGGCACGCCCATGAACTCCGTCGTCATGATGCCGCCCGCGCTGGTCGGCGGATAGCGCAGCAGCAGGCTGAGCGAGTCGCGGGTCGGCGCATCGAGGACGTGGGCCAGTCTGGTGCGGGCCTCGTCGCTGAGGTCGCGGAACAGCTCCACCTGCTGATCCGCCGACATGGCCTCGATCAACGCCACCGCCCGTGCCTGTTCCAGGCCGCCGATCAGTTCCGCGCGGCGGTTGAGCTGATGCTCGTCGAGCACCTGCACCGCGCGATGGAACGGCAGCGCCGTCATGACGCGCGTCGCCGCCTCGATCGGCAGGCCGTTCAGCCCCTCGGCGATGTCGGCGGGCTGGAAGTCCGCGCAGGCCGATTGGAAGTCCTCTTCGTCTCCGGAGAGGAGGTAGAGCAGCTCGGGGCTGGGAGGGGTCGCGCTCTTGGTCATGGGGCGCCCGCTGGCTAAGGCGTGTCGCGCACGCCGTCCTCGATCCACGCGAGGTACGCCGGGTCACCGGCGACGATCGGGACGGCTACGATCTCGGGAACCTGGTAGGAATGCTCGGCCCGGATCCGGGCTTCGAGGTCCGGCATCCTGCTCACGGTCGTCTTGAGCAGGCAAAGCCACTCGGTAGCATGTTCGACCCGGCCCTGCCAACGGTAGATGCTGACGATGGGCCCGGTGATCTGCGCGCAGGCCGCCAGGCGCGCCTCCACCAGCAATGCGCCGAGGCGCTCGGCGGCCTCACGGGAATCGACGGCGGTGGTCACCTGACAGCATCCGGTCATGCGGTGACCACCGGGAGGAGGGTTACTTCGCGGGGCCGGCCCCGGCTCCGGCCTGAATGCCGGGCGTGTCCGCGCCGCGCTTGCCGTCGGGGATCGGCACGACGGCCGCACGCCAGCCGCTCTTGAACCGTACGGTCAAGCGATGGCCGAGCGTATCGGCGACCACGTCCGCCACGTCCGGCAGCGTCTTCGCGTAGGCGACGGCGGTCGCCGCCTGCCGGGCGAGCGCTTCGGGGGAATCGCCCGCGTACGCCGCGGCGAATTCGCGGCCGATCGCGACCTGCGCCGCCTGCTCCTGTCCGTAGCGCGCGAACTGATCCGCCGGCACCAGGCCCTTCTGCTGCGTGATCTTCGGATAGGCCTGATATGTTCGGCACCCGGCACCGCCGAGGAGCAGAACCGTCAATGCGAGGTGCGCAGCCCGCAGCATCGGTTTCCCTATGGTGAGTGGCCCGGATAATATACACCGACGCCGCGTGTCCTCCTCCTCCCCGACAGCCGGCGCAACCCTCAGGGAGTCCCGATGCTCCGATCCGCCGCGCTCGCGCTGACGTTGGCGCTCGCCCGGCTGCCGGCCGCGTTGCCGGTTGCCGCGCAGACTTCGCCCGATTCCGTCCCGGCCGCCCACGAGATCCGCTGGTACGAGCCGCTCGCCGTGCTCGGCGGGGTCGCGATCGCCGCGTCGGTGGACCAGCCCGTCGCGAATCACTTCCGGGATCATCGCTCGCAGGGCGCACAGAACGTCGCGGACGCCTGGGCCAAGGTCGGCACCGTGGGGGTCGGGGTCGTGACGGTGGGCGTGCTCGCGGGAGGGCTGATCTCGCACAACGACAAGGTGACGCACGCCGGGCTCCGGCTTGCGTTCTCGGCGGCGCTTGCCGGAGGCTTGGCCGAGGGGATCA
>DATBQV010000346.1:0-1837 GCA_036560625.1 Gemmatimonadales bacterium | reverse complement strand
GTGGCGATGTGCTTCGTGACGCCGCGGTGCTCGATCAGGTGGCGGCGCAGTTGGCGCTCCTTTCCTCGCTCAGCATCCGCCTGGTGGTGGTGCACGGCGGCGGACCCCAGGCCAACGCGCTCACCAAGCGGTTGGGCGGGGAGCCGCAGATGGTCGCGGGGCGGAGGGTCACTGACGATCAGGCGCTCGAAGTGGCGAAGATGGTCTACGCCGGGCAGTTGAACGTCGACCTCCTCGCGGCGCTTCGGGAGCACGAGATCCAAGGGGTCGGACTTTCCGGCGTCGACGCTGATCTCATCACCGCGCGCCGCCGTCCTCCTGTCAGCGTGGTAGATGACGACGGCCGGGAACGGACCGTCGACTACGGTCACGTGGGTGACGTCATCGGCGTCGATCCGCGGGTGATCACGACGCTGCTCGAAGCCCGCTTCGTCCCCGTGATCGCGAGCCTCGCGGGGGATGCCGAAGGTCACGTCTATAACGTCAACGCCGACACGGTGGCGGAGTCGCTCGCCGTGGCGCTTCGAGCCCAGAAGCTGATCTTCCTGACCGGCGCACCGGGAGTGCTCCGGGACCGGGATGATCCGGCGACCCTCATCGCCTTTGCCGATCCGGATGATCTCGCCGGGTTGATGGCGAGCGGTGCCCTCGCCGGCGGGATGCGCCCCAAGGTCGAGGCCTGCATTCGTGCCGCGACCGGCGGCGTCGAGCGCACGCACATCATCGCGGGGGGGACGCCCGACGCGCTCCTGCTCGAAGTATTCACCGGTGCCGGCTGCGGCACGATGATCGTGGGCCGGAAGGAGAAGGCCACCTACCTTGGCGTCGACCTCGCCAGCTGAGATCGCGCTCCTCCGGGAGCTGGTCGCGACCCCTTCGGTGAGCGGTACCGAGGAGGCACTCGGCTGCCTGGTCGAGGAGACGGTGCGCGCCTGGGGGCTCGATGTGCGCCGAGATGACAATGGCGTTGTGGTCCAGATCGCGGGGCACGCCACCGGCCCCACGCTCGCCTTCGCCTCGCATCTCGATACGGTGCCGCCCGGTGAAGGATGGACCCGGGATCCCTACGTTCCGACGATCGAGGGTGACAAGCTCTACGGCCGCGGCTCCGGGGACGCGAAGGCGAGCGTCGCGGCGATGCTGACGGCGCTCCACGATCTGGCCGAGCGGGGTGGCCCCGCGCGCGGGCGCCTCCTCCTCCTCCTCGGCTACGGCGAGGAGACCAGGTACACCACGATGCCGGCGCTGGTCGCGGCGGCGGGCGCGATTGACGCCGCCGTGATCGGAGAGCCGACCAACCTCGACGTGGCGCTAGCCCAGCGCGGGCTCATGATGATCGATCTCGTGGCCAAGGGGGATCAGCGCCACGCTGGCTACGCCTCGGAAGGGGCGTTCACCAATGCGGTCACGGTGCTCGCATCGGATCTCCTTCTCCTCGGCGACATCGCCCGGGAGCGGCCCCATCCGGTGCTGGGCCAGCCGACGATCACGGCGACGATGGTGGAAGCGGGAGTGAGCCGGAACGTTACCCCGCCGAGTGCCAAGGCGGTCCTCGACGTGCGGAGTACGCCGACGTGGACTCACGGGGAACTTGCCGCCGCGCTCAAAGCGCGTCTTCAGTCGGCGGTGGTCGTGACCAGCGAACGGCTGGTCCCCTGCGAGACCCCCGCCGGATCGGCGCTCCTCGCCGCGGTCATGCGCGCCCGCCCCGCGGCGCGGAGCTTCGGCAGCCCCACCTGCTCCGACTGGGTCTTCCTCCGCCATGCCGATGCGGTCAAATGCGGACCCGGGACCAGTCGGCGCTCCCACACTCCGGATGAATGCGTTGATCTCCCCG
>DATBQV010000345.1:0-7169 GCA_036560625.1 Gemmatimonadales bacterium | reverse complement strand
TCCATCTCGCTGCCGACAGGCATGGGCCAGGCCCGCAACGTCCTGATCGTCACCGCCGCCGAGAGCGTGATCGCAATCGGAGAGGGCTGGGGCACTCTGAGCGAGATCGCGGTCGCGCGCCGTCTCGGCCGGCCGGTGGTGGGGCTGGACAGCTGGTCGGTCGAAGGCCTCGAGTCCGTGGACACGCCCGGCGAAGCGGTGAGGCGGGCGCTTGAATAGGGGTGCTGCGGTTCGCGCCGGCGACACTCCGCCTCCTCTTCCTGACCGGGTGGCAAAGTCAAAAGCCACGAAGGTCTCTCAACATTTGAAGAAACGCGTTACGACCAAACCCGATGGTCGCTACCTCATCTACTACGAGAAACCTTGAGCGAGCTTCGCTGGCATCCGTTACGCCGGGCGGGCGCAGGGCGCACTTCTGCGGATGCCATGAGTGAGCTTCGTTGGCATCCGCTGCTAGAAGAGTGGGTCACCGTCGCGCCGTGGCGCCAGGACCGGACTTATCACCCGCCCCCAGATCACTGTCCACTCTGTCCGACCCGGCCCGGCCATCCCGAAACGGAGATCCCCGAGCCCGACTACTACATCGCTGTGTTCGAGAACCGGTTCCCGTCGTTCACCGGCGAGCAGGGACGCTGCGAGGTCGTGTGCTACACGCCGGATCACGATTCATCGCTCGGCGAGCAAAGCGTCGAGCACATTCGCGACCTCATCGAGGTGTGGCGCGACCGCACGAGCGAGCTGAGCCGGCTCCCCAATGTCCGGTACGTCTACATATTCGAGAACCGCGGCGAGGAGATTGGTGTCACTCTGAGCCACCCACACGGACAGATCTACGCGTATCCGTTCCTCCCGCCGGTCTTGAAGAGAGAGCTGCGCGCCGAAGCGCGGTACATACGCGAAAACGGCCGGTGCCTCTATTGCGACGTGCTCCAGGGCGAGCTCCAGGGCGAGCGAACCATCCTCAGCGATGAGAACTGGATCGCATTCGTGCCGCCCTTTGCCAGGTGGCCGTACGAGGTGCACCTCGCTCCGCGGCGGCACCGCGGTGGTTTGCTCGACCTCGACTCCGACGACGACGAGTCATTCGCGCGAATCTTGAAAAGGCTGCTGCAGAAGTACGACCGGCTTTTCAAGCGCCCGCTCCCTTACGTGATGGCGATGCACCAGACGCCGCCTGGCCGCGCCCGCAACGACCATCACTTTCACGTCGAGTTCTATCCGCCCAACCGCACCGCCGACAAGCTCAAGTACCTGGCGGGATCGGAGCTCGGCGCCGGCGCATTCATCGTCGATGCACGCGCAGAGGACAAGGCCGCGGAGCTTCGTGGAGCCTAGGGGCAAGCGGCCCGTTGCGTGGCACGGCCGCGCACCAGGCCGGGTGAACCTCATCGGGGAGCATGTCGATTACCTCGGTGGCGTTGTGTTGCCCGCCGCCGTCGATCGGCACACTCGAGTCAGCGGCCACGCCGCAAGAGAGTGGTCGATGGAAAGCAACGTGGGCGGCGGTCTCGACTATCTGCGCGCGATCGGCATCGAGCTGGGCGCGCCACCGCAGTCAGTGGCTGTGGAGTCCGACGTCCCCCCGGGTTCCGGCCTCAGCTCATCGGCGGCGCTCCTCGTCGCGATCTCGGTCGGCCTGCGTCCGGAGCTCGACGGCGTCGAGGCCGCCTTGGCATGCCAGCGCGCCGAGCAGGCAGCCACCGGCGTGCACGTGGGTGTGATGGACCAGTTCGCTTCTGCCCTCGGGCGCCGTGGGCATGCCTTGCTCCTTGACTGCTCAACACTCGAATATCAAGCGGTGCCGTTTCCGGATGAGCTCGTGATCGCCGTCATCGATTCCGGCGAGCACCGTTCGCTTGCGGATACGCCCTACAACGAACGCCGCCGCGAAGCGGAGGCTGGCAACCCAAAACGGCGGCGGCATTTCGAATCGGAGGTGGCTCGCGTCCACGCCTTCGTGGATGCGCTCAAGGAGCGGCGCTTCGAACGATTGGGCGTGCTGCTCAAGGAATCGCATCAAAGTCTGCGTGACGATTTCGAGGTGTCGACGCCGACGGTCGACGCACTGGTCGAGCAGGCGTGGGGGGTCGAGGGCTGCCTTGGCGCCCGCATCATGGGCGCGGGCTTCGGCGGCAGCATCCTGGCGCTCATCGAGCGAGGCCGTGAAACATCATTTGCCGAGGCGATGAAGCGCGAGGTCATCTACTGCGCGACTGCGGACGGCGCATTCGCCCGCGCCACGCCCACCCGGCCCCCCAGGTCGAATTGAGCGACTGCCTTTTCCTCCCGCTGCCACAGCGGTCCGGCGGCATCCGGGAGCTGAGCGGCTGGGAGGCGGTGTGGATGTCCCTGGGCGAAGGCGAGGCCGAACGTCTCAACCTCGGGAGGGGCGCGGGCTGGAAGCCGATCGAAGTGCCGCGCCAGCTCGCGGCCCATAGGGACCGGCAGGCGGTGTGGTATCGCACCGAGTTCCAACGCCCAGACCACTCCGGACGCGTGCTCCTGCGCATCGGCGGCGCGTTTCTCGCCACCCATGCATGGCTCAACGGCAAGCTGCTCGGTTCGCATTACGGCTACTTCGCTCCGTTCGGCTTCGACCTCACCCCTTACTTGAAAGACGAGAACCTGCTCGTAATCTGCTGCGAGTCGCCGGTCGAGACCGAGCCCGACAAGAAGCGCCACATCATGGGCGTCTTCAACGATGGCGAGCTGAAACCGTACCCCGCGTCGGCGTATTCGAGCCTGCCCGACCCATATCGCTGGGAGGTGCCGGTCGGGCTGTGGCGCCCGGTCGAGCTCGAGTACATCGGTCCGATTGCGATCGAGTGGATGCGGCTCAAGCCCGGTTTCGAAGCCGGCGACGGACGGCTCGAGGTCGAGGCCCGGCTGCGCAACCTCGACGGGCGCCAGATGGAGGGACAGATCGAGGTCGTCGTCTCCTCCGCCGCCGCGGATCGAATCGCGGCACCCCTGCGCCTGCACCGTGAGGTGCGCCTCGCGGGCGGGGGCGAGCAGACCGTGTCGATGAAGCTCGCGCTTCCCGGCGCCAGGCGCTGGGAACCATGGCGCTTCGGCGAGCAACCGATGTATCGCGCTGAGATGGTCGCCCGCGCGGCCGGCGGCGCGGAGTCGACGCGCGTCGAGGACGCCTTCGCGTTCCGCGAGTTGAAGTGGGACATCGGGCCGCGTCGTTGGAGCTTCGCCGTCAACGGCCGGCCGATGTTCTTGCGAGGCGCTTGCTATGCGCCCTCGTATCGCCTCGACGAGCTGACCACCGAGCGCTTCGACGCCGATCTACGCATCGCCAGGGAAACCAACCTCGACGCGCTTCGCATCCTCGCCAACGTGCTGCCGGTCGAGTTCTATCGACGCGCGGATGAGGCGGGCATGCTGCTGCTGCAGGAGCTTCCACTCCTCGGTGCTTACGCGTACCACGCGCGCAGCGACGACGGGCGCTTCTTCGATGCCGCCGCGCGAGAGCAGCAGGCCGAGATGGTCGAGCTGCTGCGGAACCGCCCATCGGTCGCCGTTTGGGTCGCGCACAACGACCCGCCGTGGCTGGCGGCCAACGCCGACCTCGGCGATGTCAATGCGGTGCGTCAGAACATCTCGATCGACCAGGAATTGCGGTCGACGTTCGAGCGTCTCGACCGCACGCGCCCGGCGCTCGCGGCATCGGGTGACATCGACCAGCATCTCTTGCTCGGGTGGGAGTCCGGAGCGTGGCGCGACCTCACCGAGGCAGAGCCGGTGATGGTCACCGCCTTCGGTGCGCAGGCGCTGCCTGCGGTCGACTCGGCGGTGTGGGAGTTCATCGACGCCGGCGGTGCCCGCGGCGCGCGGTGGCCGGTTGCCGACGACGACGCCGCCTGGCGATACGCGGGCTTTCAGCCGGTGAACTGGGCCGAGCGTGGGGTCGGCCTGCCTTCCGCGCACACGAGCCTCGAGTCCTATGTCGAATCGTCACAGGCATTTCAAGCTCATGTCGTGCGCGTCGCCGCTGAGCATCTGCGAACGCGCAAGTTCGAGCCCTGCTGGGGCGCGTTTGCCTATCACCTCGTCGACCCGTTTCCAGGCATCGGCTTCGGTCTCCTGGACAGCGCGCGCCGGCCCAAGCCGGCGCTGGATGCACTGGCTCAGGCCTTCAGGCCCACGCGTTTGATCATCGAACCTCTCGCGTTCGATCCGGATCGACCCTTCGGAATCATTCAGCGGCCCGCCGTTCCGTTCAGCGCTCGGCTGGTCATCGTCAACGACGACCCTGAGCTCAGTGGCTCTGGCGTGGTGCGCTGGACTCTGGTGCGCGAGCGGCGCGCCGGCCGCCGCGGCGTGAGTCACCTCGCCGATGCGTTGCAGCGAAAGTTTTCGGGCGCAGCGGACGTGGAGCTGCCAACCGCATTCGAGCCTGCCGTCAACGCCACCACGTTGAGCGTCCCTCTCGAGGTCGAAGGCGCATACCGGCTCGACGCCTCGCTAACCGTTTCGGGTCAGGTGGTCGATCGCACAGGGCTGCGCTTCACGGTGACGTCGACGCTTCCGTCACCGCGACCGCGGCCGGAGCTTCCGCGCTACCTGGCCGAGGGCCTCGCCGACCTGGCGAGCCTGCGTGCGGAAGACGACGGCTTGAGCTTCGTGCTCGAGAACCGCACGCGCCCGGCTGTGCTGGCCGGAATCAGCAGCCTGCGTCTCGATGGCGTCCCGATGATCCGCCACGACATCCAGATCGAGACGAACGCGGGGCGCGCACCCTTCCCGCGCCACCTGGACATGCCCGTCGGCCGAAGCCTGCGCATTCACGTCGTCACCGGGCAGCCTCTTGGCGCGGGACGCCATTCGCTCGATGCGGACATCACCGTCCCGGGCGTGGCGTCCGGTCGCGTGTTGATAAGCGGCACGGTTTAAGGTCTGGCCGAGGTGCGAGTACGGATGGCATACTTCAGCACGACGCGTCGACACGCGACGAGAGCGCGGGTCCGCAAGCAGGTGTTTACGAAATTGATCCGAAATTGATCCATAGACGGACTCGGGACAAGGGAGGCCCCCCACCGGATGCCAGTTGAAACCGTGTACGCGGATCTCGTCCTCGCGGTCGCGGCCTTAGTCGCGGGTCTTCTTTACCTCCGCGCGCGCCGGCGCCACGTCAGGCGAAAGAAAGCCGGCCCTCCCGTTCGTCCGGCGACGCCTCTCCCGAATTCGGCGGGCGCCCCCAACCAGGCGGTCACGACCTGGGCCCCGCCGCCAGCCGCCACCCACGGGCCGGCGATCGCGCCCACGGTCGTCGCCCCGCCGTCGCCGAGCTGGGACCAGCCGCCCGTGAGATCCGCCTCGCCGGGGTGGGGCCCTGGTTCGCCCCCCGCGGGAGGTGCGCCGTCACCAGCCTGGGGCGGAGGCGCCGCGCCGACCGCTCCGGGGTCGCCGCCCGTGGCCCCGCCGGTGGCCCCGCCACCCCTCGCCGCAACGCCGCCCTCGGCTCCGCCTCCGGCCCCCGCTCCATCCGCGCCCGCGCCGACATGGGGCGCGCCACCGGCAGCGGCGCCGACCTCGCCCACCGCTCCCGCCGCCCCAACCTGGGGCGCCGCGCCGACCGCGCCTCCCGCAGCACCCAACGCCCCGTCATGGGGCCCGTCGGGCGCCGCGGCTCCGCCGGCCCCGACCTGGGGCTCGCCCGCGCCCGCGCCATCCCCGTCAGCGCCGCCGCCCGCGCCGTCATGGGACGCCAACAAACCGGCCACCCCGGCCGCGTCAACACCGGCGCCGTCGTGGGATTCCCCTGGCAGCGCCTCCAAGCCACCCGGCTCAGACTGGGGCGCGCCCGCGCCTGCTTCGTGGGATGCCCCTGGGACGTCGGGGCCGAACGCTCCACCGGGCGCGGCGCCCTCCTGGAACGAACCGGCCGCGCCCGCGTGGGATGTCACGAAGACCCAGGAGCCCGCCGCGCCTGCGACACCGTCGTGGTCGGCCCCATCGGCGGCACAGGCGCCGCCGGTCGCACCACCACCGCCGGCCCCAATGGCGCACATGCCGCCACCGCCCCCGGCGGCGGCTCCAGCGTGGTCGCCCCCGGCCGAGTCTCCGGCTCTGCCGCAGTTCCCCGAGCCTCCGATGGTCGCCTCGCACGACACCGTCGCCGCGCCGCCCGCTGAGGCTCCGGCGCCGGCCCCTCCGCCATGGCAGTCGCTCGCCGGGACCGAGCCACCGCCGGCCCCCGCGCCGCCGCCGCCCCCGCCGATGGCAGATGTGGCCGAAACGATAATCGCCCCCGGCGCAGCCGCCGCCGCGGCCGCAGCCCACGACGCCACGGCCTTGATGCCCGCGTGGCAGCCACCCCCTCCGGCAGCGCCCCCGGCCCCACCCGACGCGCCGGCCGTCGGCGGTCCGACACCACTGCGCACGGGCGGCGCGAGTCGTCAGGCCGAGCTGACGATCGAGTCAGGTCCCGACGCCGGCCACACGCATCGCGCGGGTGACAGCGCGCTCCGCCTCGGGCGCTCGCCTGACAATGACCTGATCCTTCGCGATCCGGCCACCAGCGGGCATCACGCCAGGGTCGAGCGACGTGGCGAGCAGTTCTGGATCGTCGACCTCGGGAGCACCAACGGAACGCTCGTCAACGGCGAGCCGATCCAGGAGAAGGAGCTCAATCACGGCGACCGCATCACCGTCGGGCAGAACGCGGTTCACTTCTCCGTGCTTGGAGGTTAGTCGGCTCGGCGATGCGCCTTAAGGTCGCCTCGGCGACCGACCCGGGCCTCGAGCGGGAGGAGAACGAGGACTCGGTGATCGTCTGGCGCGACAAAGCCGGGCTCGACACGCTGCTGGTTGTGTGCGATGGAATGGGTGGTCACGCAGCCGGGCAGATGGCCAGCAGCATCGCCGTGACCACGCTCACGAGCGTGCTTGCGGAAGACGGCGACGAAGGACCCGACCTCGACCGCCTCAAGCGCGCGGCCAAGCAGGCCAACACCGCCGTGTTCGAGGCCGCGCGCGACAATGCGGAGTGGGCGGGCATGGGTAGCACCATGGTCGTGGCCGCGATCAGCAAAGGCGAGGTCGGCGTGCTCAACGTAGGCGACAGCCCGGCCTATCTGTTTCGCAATGGCGACGCCAGGCTCATCTCTCAAGACCACTCGTGGCCGGCGGAGCAGGTGCGCCTCGGCGTCATCAAGCCC
>DATBQV010000344.1:0-8202 GCA_036560625.1 Gemmatimonadales bacterium | reverse complement strand
CGCCGCGCTTTCGCCGAGTTCCCGCACGACTTCATGTCGCACCAGCGCCGCGAACGATTGCGGCTGCGATCCACGAACAACCAGCCGCAGCGCTCGGACGCGCACCGCCGGACCAGGAGCGCGTCGTCGGACGTGAGCAGGCTCGCGGTCGACCACGCAACCGGCCAGAGCACCCGATCCAGTTCGTCCCCCTCATCCACGAAGACCCAGGAGCAGGCGTCGCCCTCGACGCCGAGCCGGAGCCGACCGAGGGCGCGCCCGAGGAACCGGTTCAACACGTCCGCGGCGCCCCGCTCGGGCTCGTGACCCTCAGCCCGTGCGCCCATGACCTCGTGAATCGCGCGCCGGAGCGCATGCGCGTCCCCGAGCGCCTCCGCGGCCCCCGCCGGGTCATTGCGGGCAGCACGGCGGAGCCGTCGGCCCGCCGTCTCGCTGAGGATTTCGGCCCGCTCCCCCCAATCCACCAGATCTCCGTAGGCGCCGAGCCGCTCGTTGAGCAGCTCGGTGCCGGCCCACGTCACCGTGTTGGTGAAGTCGAGGCAGATGCGCCCGCCCAGCCACTCGAACGGGGGGTGCGGGGTTGTGTCGTCGCTAGCCATAACCCTGTCCTGAAGCGCCGCAGGGAATATAACCGGTAAAACGGCCTTGACAGGTTAACCCGGCTTCACAAGATTATAACCATCAAATAGGCTTTGACAGGTTATGTCTGCGGGAGGCTCCAATGGAGATCGGTCGGGAGACGCCGGACTCGGCGGTATGCGCTCGCCTCCTCGAGGAGGGGTGGGCCGTGGTGATGGCGGCCCTGGGGCGCCTGGGACGGGCCATGAGCCTCCGGGTGAGCCCGACCCTCCGGAGACCGGTCCGCACCTGCGACGATTGACCGGAGCCTCCGGCGTGCGTACCGTGGACTTGAGGGGTGCTCCCTCGGAGGGTCCATGGTCGAATACGCGCTGCTCATCAGCCAGAGCGCCCGGACGAGCTTCAGCAGCCTGGCGTATCAGCTGAATTCCCTGACCGACCAGATCAACTGGGTGATGGTCGGGGCGATCGTTCTCGGGTTGCTCTTCGCCCGATCCGCTCTCAGGCCACCCCGCACCTGAGTCTCCGCCCGGCATGCCTTTCTCGCGCGACGACATCCGTGGGTCGGTCGAGCGCGCGGGTGATGCCCACTGGCGCGCCCTCGTCGACCATCACGAAGACGCCTATCCCGCGAGCCGCCCGACCCCGGGCGACGTCTGTCGCGCCGAGGCCGACCGTCTGAACGCGCTCGGCCTCGGATCGGCCGCCGAGTTCGAGCTGATCGAGAGCCGGGTTGAGCGGATCGGCGACGCCGAAGTCCGTCTCACGCACGTGTTCCGCTACAAGCCGCTGAATCTGCCGCTCCTCGTCGAGCCGTTCACCAACTACAGCTGAATCTGTCGAGCCCCGGGTGGATCGCCTCGTCTTCCACCTGATCCCCCACACGCACTGGGATCGGGAGTGGTATCTGACGCGCGCCGCGTTCGGCGCGCGGCTGGTCTCCATGCTCGACGACCTGATCGAACGACTGGAAGCCGACGCTGAGTTCCGGAGCTTCCTGCTCGATGGTCAGAGTGCCCTCCTCACCGACTATCTCGCCGCGCGTCCCGATCGCGCGGCGCGCGTCGAGGCGCTGGTGCGGGCCGGCCGTCTGCAGATCGGCCCCTGGTACGTCCTGCCCGACGAGCAGATACCCTCCGGCGAGGCGCTGGTCAGGAACCTGCTGCTCGGTCGCGCCGATGCGGAGCGCGCCGGCGGCCGGAGCGACGTGCTCTACTCGCCCGACGCCTTCGGCCATCCGGCGATGCTCCCCGACCTCGCGCGGGAATTCGGGCTGACCGGCGGGGTCCTCTGGCGCGGCCTCGGCGCCGAGGCGGCACAGGGTCGGGACCTGGTGCGCTGGCGCGGCACGGCGGCCGGCGCGGGCGGCGAGCTGCTCGTCTATCATCTTCCGCCGCAGGGCTACGAGGCCGGCTCCGCCCTCTTCGTCGCGGACTCCGACCTTCCCGGTGCCTGGCGCGCGCTCCGCGATTCGCTCGCCGCGCGAGCCGCCGGCGCGCACGTCGCCGTGTTCCTGGGAGCGGACCATCACTGGGCCCACCCCGGAGTGGGCCCGCTTCGAGACCGCATCGCCGAGCTCGAGCCCGGGCATGAGGTCCGGGTCTCCCGGCTCGACGAGTTTCTCCGCGCCGCGGGCGAGCTGACCCGCCGGCTGCCGCTGGTGACGGGCGAGCTTCGCTCGTCGGGTGGGTACAGCTGGAGCCTCCAGGGCGTGCACGGGACCCGCGCTCCGCTCAAGCGCCGTAATTCCGCGCTGGAGCTGCTGCTCGAGCGGATCGCCGAGCCGCTGGCCGCGCTGGCGGCGCCAAGCGCCGATCTCCAGGCGCTGCTGGGGGTCGCGTGGCGCGCGCTCGTGGCGAATCACTTCCACGACGCGATCTGCGGCTGCTGCGCCGACGCGGTGGCGCTGGAGATGGAGATCCGCTTCGCCGACGCCGAAGTCATTGCGCGCGAAGTCATCCGCCGGGCGCTGCATCGGCTCATCGGCCACGTACCCGATCGCGCGCGCGAGTCCCCCGCGCGGGTCCGGCCCCGGCTGGTCCTCTGGAACCCCGTGCCCCGCGCGCGGAGCGGTGTGGTGCTCGCGGACACGACCTGGTTCCGCCGCGACGTGCTGGTCGGTCCCCCCGGCAGCCGGTCGCCTCGACGCGGTCCCGGGGCCCGCCCGTTCGCGCTGACGCTCCCGGACGGGCGCGTCGCACCGGTGCAGGTGCTCGGTCGCCGCATCGCGCAGCGCCGCCTGGATGCCGACCGCCACTATCCCGATCAGGACGAAGTGGACGTCGTGCGCGTCGCGCTCGCGCTGGACGGCGTGGGACCGCTCGGCTTTACGGCGCTCGCGCCGGTCGACCGGCGCGAGCGCCCCACGGGCGACGTGCGCGCCCGCGGTACAACGCTCTCCAATGCGCCGGTCGAAGTGTCCGTGGGCCGGGGAGGCGTGCTCTCGCTACTCGATCGCGGGTCGGGGGAGCGCTACGAGGGACTGCTGCGTCTCGAAGACGAGGCCGACGCCGGCGACACGTACACCTTCTCTCCCGCGCAGCCCCGCCGGCTCGTCCGGAGCGCGGCTCCGGTGCGGGTCCGCATCCTCGCGGCGGGGCCCCTGGTGGGCGTTCTCGAGGCAACGTGGGCATTGTCGGGCGGCCGGATCGGCGCGCGACTCGTCGTTCGGCTTCATGCGGGCAGCCCGGTCGTCCACTGCCGCCTCGAGATCGACAATCGCGCCACCGGTCACCGCCTCCGCGCTCGCATCCCCACGCAGCTCTCGGGCGCGGACCTGCTCACGGGGACCCAGCTGGGCTCGTTGCGCCGGTCGCCCGTCGATATTGGTCCCGGTCCGTTCCCCGGCGAAGCCCCCGTGGCAACGGCCCCGGTGCACCGGTTCGCGGCCGCCGGGCGGGGTGCTCGCGGCCTGGCGCTTCTGCTGCCCGGATTCGCGGAGGTCGAATGGACGCGCGGCGGCGATCTGCTGCTCACGCTGCTGCGCGCGATCGGTTCCCTCTCCCGCGGCGATCTGCCCCTCCGTCCGGGCCACGCGGCATGGCCGGAGCCCACGCCGCTCGCCCAATGCCCGGGGCGACAGGTCGTCGAGCTGGCGCTGCTGCCGGGGACCGAGCGCGAGCTGGGTCGGGCGGACCGGGTCCTCGAGCGCTGGGAGGACGCCTTCCTCCCCGTGCAGGGGTTCTGGCTTCCCGACGCGACCGATCTCACGCTCCCGGTCGACCCGATCGCGCTCGAAGGCGAAGGGCTCGTGCTCTCGACCATGAAGACCGCGGAGGAATCCGGGGCGCTCGTCGTCCGGTGCTACAACCCGCGGGCCGAGCCGGTTGATGGCGCATGGATCTTCGGAGCGCCGAAGACACGGGCCCGACAGGTCCGGGCGGACGAGCGGGGCGGCACCGAGGTCGCGCTTACCGGGGCCGGCCGCCGGCTGCCGTTCTCGGCCGCGCCGGGGGCCTGGGTGACGCACCTGGTGGACTGACCTTCCGGCCCGGCGCCGCCGCTCAAGCGACCGGCCCTGTCTCCCGATAACAGCCACCATGACTCCCGCCCCCCCGGAGCCGGTGGACCCGGCTACGCTCGCCGCTTTGCGGGCGATGGACGATGTCGGCGCTCCCGGCTTCTTCGCGGAGCTGGTCGGCATCTTCCTGGCCGAGCTGCCGGGGCGGGTGGAGGCCATTCGGGCCGCCGTTGCCCGGGGCGACGGCCCCGGCCTCGGCTCCGCCGCGCATTCGCTCAAGGGGAGCGCCGCCAATCTGGGTGCTCGCGCGCTGGCGACGCTCTGCGAGCGCCTGGAGATCGACGGGAAGGCGGGCACGCTCGCGGATGTGGGTCCGGTGTTGACGTCCATGGGCGCCGAAGCCGGCCGCGTTCGTACCCGTTTGGAGCAGGAGATCCGCAACGCCGCCTGACGCGGCGGCCGCGGCGCTGCCGCAGCGCTGCCGCGGCGCGCCGGGCCTCGCTAGACTTGGCGTATGCTTGCGATATCCGGACTGCTCGCGGCGCTCTCGCTTGCGGGGAGCACCCTCCCGCCCGTCGCCCCACGCCCGCGCCTCGTCGTGCTCATCGTCGTCGACCAGCTTCGGGGCGACTACATCCCGCGCTTCCAGTCACAGCTTCAGGGCGGCTTCGCGCGCTTCCTGCGTAGCGGCGCGTACTTCGAGCAGGGACGCCAGGATCACGCGATCACGGAGACCGCCCCGGGCCATTCCACCATCCTCTCCGGGCGGTGGCCGGCCCACACCGGCATCGTCACGAACCTGATCGGCGTGGACGACCAGAGCGTGACGCTGCTCGAGGTTAAGGACAACGGGCACGGCGCGTCGCCCCGTCGTTTCCGCGGGACCACACTCTTCGACTGGCTTCGCTCGGGCGACTCCGGGTCGCGGGTGCTCTCTGTATCGCGTAAGGATCGCGGGGCCATTCTGCCGGTCGGCCGCAGTCGGGGCGACGTGTACTGGTTCGACAGCGGCATCTTCACCACCAGCACCTGGTACCGAACGGCGGACACGCTGCCCGGCTGGGTCCGCGAGTTCAATGCCGCCGAGCCCGTCCGGGCGCTGGCGGGCTGGACCTGGTCCCTTCTGCTGCCGGACTCGGCCTATCCGGAGCCCGATACGGTCCGCTTCGAGGCCGGCGGCGGCAACGTCACCTTCCCGCACCAGCTCTCGACCAATCCGGAAGCGGCCGTCCTCCAGATCGCCGCGTTCCCCGTCATGGACTCGCTCACGCTGGCGTTCGCGCTGCGCGGCGTGGAGCGCATGAAGCTGGGACGCGGGCGGTCCACCGACCTGCTGGTGGTCTCGCTGTCCACGACGGACGCCGTCGGTCACGCCTACGGGCCCGATTCCCGTGAGCTGCACGACCAGATCCTGCGGGTGGACCGTTGGCTGGGGCGCTTCATGGACTCCCTCGGGGTCATGGTGCCGAGCGACGCCACCGTGTGGGCGCTCACCGGCGACCATGGCGTGACGTCGATTCCCGAGCTGGCGGTCGAACGCGGACAGCGCGCCGGACGCGTGTGGTTCGGCGACCTGACCCGCGAAGCGGAGCAGCTGCCGGGCGGCGCCTCCGCCTTTGCGTTCGAAACCGGACTTCTGTTCGGGAACGTCCCGCGGGTTCGGTCGGCGGGGGTCAACGTCGACAGCGTGGCCGCCGCCTTCGCCGTCAAGGCCGCGGCTATCCCGGGGGTGGCGCGCGTCTTCACTCCCAAGACGCTCCGCGCCGCGGGTGCCGACGACACGGCGGCGGTGCTGTGGCGGCGAACGATCCCCGACGACTTCGCGTGGCTCCTGTGCGCCACGCTCGATCCCGGCTTCGTCTGGTCGCCGGGCCGGGTGATCGCGGAGCACGGGACCACGAGCGTGAACGATCAGTGGGTGCCCGTGGCCTTTCTCGGCGCCGGTGTTGCCGCCGGTCGGTTCACCGAGCCGGTCAGCACCACGGACATCGCCCCCACGCTCGCTCGCCTGCTGGGGGTTCGGCCGACCGAGCGGCTTGACGGCCGAGTGCTGACGCAGGCGCTCGGGCCCGGAGCCCGCTGATCGTGGCGGAGCACCCACCGCTGCCGTGTTTCCCCTGCCCGCACGCGTCGGCGTGCTGCGCCTACGGCGTTACCCTGAGCGATGACGAGGCCCAAGCGATCGCCCAGGCGCATGGCGACGACCTCGTCTACCGCACCCGTTGGGGGGAATGGCGGACGCGCGTTCGCGCCGGCCGCTGCGTCTTCCTGGTCGAGAATCGCTGTACCATCCACGGCCGGGACTACTATCCCGCGGTGTGCCGCGGGTTCCCCTGGACCGACGCGGAAACCGGCGGCCCCTACGAGTACGACCGGACGATCTGCCCGGAATTCGTCCAGCGACCGGAGCTGGTCGACATACAGGTGAGAGGTGAGAGGTAAGAAGGGAGAGGGATCGCATCCGTGCCTCTCGCCTCTAACCTCTCACTTCTCACCTCTGACTTCTCTCTTCTCGTGACCGACTCGCCCCTTGCCCGCGTTCGTCGCCTGCTTCGGTCCGTTCCGCTCATCGACGGTCACAACGATCTCGCCTGGCGCATCCGGACGCACGGCAAGCCGCCGATGGATGTGGCGGCGTATGATCTGCGAAAGACCACCTCCGGCCATACCGATCTCGAGCGCCTCGCGCGCGGACAGGTCGGCGCGCAGGTCTGGTCGGTCTTTCTGCCCGGCGACATCAAGGACGGCTTCACCCGCGTGCAGCTGGAGCAGATCGACATTGCGCGCCAAGTCATCGCCCGCTATCCGGACCGCCTGGCGCTCGCGCTGTCGGCCGACGATATCGAGCGTGAGTTCAGCCGGGGCCGGATCGCCTCGCTGATCGGGATGGAGGGCGGCCACGCGATCGAGAACTCCCTCGGCGTCCTGCGCATCTGCTACGCCCTCGGCGCGCGTTACCTGACCCTTACGCACAACGTGACCACCGACTGGGCCGATGCGGCGCTCGATGCCGCCCGCCATGGGGGGCTGAGCCCGTTCGGGCGCGAGGTCGTCCGCGAGATGAACCGGCTCGGCATGCTGGTCGACCTGTCTCACGTCTCGCCGGCGACGATGACGGCGGCGCTCGATGTCACCGAGGCTCCGCTGATCTTCTCCCATTCGAACGCGCGCGCCTTGGTGGATCATGCTCGGAACGTGCCCGACGCCATTCTTGCCCGCGTCCCCGCCAATGGCGGAATGGTCATGGCGACGTTCGTCCCCGCTTTCGTGTCGGCGGAGGTCGCCGCGTTCGAGCAGCGACGCGAGGCGGAGGACAAACGGCTGGCGGAATCGCTCAGCGACGCCGCCGAGCGCCGCCGGCCGCTGGAAGCCTGGGAAGCGGTCAATCCTCGACCGCAGGCTACGCTCTCGCAGGTGGCCGACCACATCGAGCACCTGCGCGATGCCACGGGCGTGGACCACGTGGGCATCGGGAGCGACTTCGACGGGATCGACACCATTCCGGCCGGCCTCGATGACGTGTCCAGGTTTCCCGACCTGCTCGCGGAGCTGGCCCGGCGGGGCTGGAGCGATGACGACCTCGCGAAGCTCGCGGGCCGCAACTTCCTGCGCGTGTTTCGGGAGGTGGAGACAGTGGCCGCGCGGCTCCAGCAGGAGCGCGGACCGTCTGTAGCTATCAGCTAATGGCTAACGGCTAACGGCTAATAGCTAACGGCTAATACCTCTTCTTCCAGAAAATCCCCGCAAACACAACCGCCATCGCCGCGAACGCGAACCACTGGATCGCGTAGCTCTGGTGCGGCCCTTCGTCGTCGAGCGCGGGTGCCGCGCGACGGAGCGGCATGCGCGGGAGCGCGGTGTCCGGCGTTTGGAGGATGTAGACGTCGAGAATGGGGTACGGGAGCCGCGTGCGGAGCGCCGCAAGATCGAGCCGGCGCCAGGTCGTCTGGCCGTCGTGCGCCACCGGCGCGCCAGCATCGTCTCCGCCGGTGATGGGAAGCGCGATCCCGTGTACCGTGTGCGTGCCGGGCTCGTCAAGCGCGCCGCTGTCGGGCCGCAGCGTCACCGCATCGGGAGACGGCACGAACCCGCGCTCGACGACGAAGGGCCGCACCAGAGCTACGCGATCCAGTGGTTCGCGTTCGCGGCGATGGCGGTTGTGT
>DATBQV010000343.1:0-3858 GCA_036560625.1 Gemmatimonadales bacterium | reverse complement strand
CGCATGCGGAGGCCGTAGCCGACGTTCTCACGGACGGTGAGGTGGGGAAAGAGCGCGTACTGCTGGAAGACGGTGTTGATGTCTCGGCGGTAGGGCGGCAGCCCGGCGATGTCCACGCCGTCCATCAGAATCCGGCCGGTCGTCGGCGGCTCGAACCCGGCGATCAGCCGGAGCGTCGTGGTCTTGCCGGACCCGGAGGCGCCGAGCACCGTGAGGAACTCGCCCCCGGCAATATCGAGCGAGATGTGATCGAGCGCGGCCACGTCTCCGAACCGCTTGCTCAGGTCCACCAGACGCAGCAGCGGCTCGGGCACTTACTGCGCCGCCTTCACTTCGTTCCAGATCTCCTGATACTTGTCGCGCTTCGAGCCCCACTGCCAGAAATTCACCCGTGCACCGTATTCCGCGATGTCGTGCTGGCTCGTTGCCTCCGCCGGTGTCATGTAGGCCTTGGCACCCGGATGCGCGACGATGTAGCGGGTCACATCGTAGAGGAGCTTCTGGGTAAACGGCTGGGCGGCATACTCCAGCCACGCGTAGGCGGCATCGAGGTTCTTGGCGCCCGAGGTCAGCACCCAGTGGTCGGCCCACGCGGTGGTTCCCTCCTTCGGGATCACTTCGCCCGCGGGAAAGCCGCCCTGGCGGAGCTGGTGGGTCATGAGCGGCCATCCCTCCGCGAGTACCACTTCGCGGCCCTGGAACAGCTGGGTCAGATCGCCGGCGGTCGCCCAGTACTTGCGCACTCGCGGCCGAAGCTCCAGCATCTTGGCCTTCACCTTCGCCAGATCCGCGTCGGACAGGTTGTAGAGCTTGGCGGGGTCGTTGGGGTCATCCAGGCCGAGGAGCTGGGCCACCATGTAGAGGGTGGCGATGTCGTCCTGGAGCGAGATGCGGCCCTTGTAGCGGTCGTCCCAGAGCACGGACCAGGACGCCGGTGCCGGCGTGACCTTGGTGGTGTCGTAGATGAGGGGGTTCGGCCCGAAGGCCCACGGCTCGCCGTAAACGACCGTGTCTTTCCGCGCGACCGTAAGCGCGCGGAAGCTGGCCATCAGGTCGCCGAAACTGGGGATGCGTGTGCGGTCGAGCGGCATCGCGAGTCCGGCCTGCACGATCTGGGTGACCGCGTCGCTCGACGGCGAAATCAGGTCGATCGTCTGCACCCCGCCGCCGCGGAGCTTGGCGACCAGGTCGTCGGACGAACCCATGTAGGTGGCGTTGACCTTCACCCCGCAGGCGCGCTCGAACGGCGCGGTGAACAGGGAGTCGGTGTAGCCCTCCCACACCATGAAGTTGAGCTCGCCGCCGATCGGCGTGGGACAGAGCTGGGCCAGAAACGCCTGCGCGTCCGCCCGCGCATTGCCGGTGGGCGTGATCGTGATCCTGGTCGCGGGGCGGTGAACGGCGGCTTGCTCGCCGCCGCCGCATGCGGCGGCGAAAACGAGCGCGACGGACGCCGCGCACCAGCGGAGCCTGAGAGATGCGTCGGGCATGGGAGGTCTGTGGGAAACCGGTTACAATCCTAGCACCGCACTCCAGTATTCACCAACACGTTACGACGGCGAGGATTGCATGGCAGGGAAGACGATCCGGCTCAAGACCGCCATTCCGGGGCCGGAAAGCCAGGCGCTGCTCGCGCGCCGCGCGCGCGCCGTGCCGAAGGGCGTGCCCGCCGTCACTTCAATCGGCATCGCGCGCGCCGAGGGCGTCGTGCTCACCGACATGGACGGCAACCAGCTCATCGATTTCGGCGGTGGCATCGGCGTCGTCAACGTCGGACATCGGCACCCCGCCGTGCTCGACGCGGTGCGGGAGCAGCTCGACCGCTACCTCCACGTCTGCTTTCCCGTGTCCAGCTACGAGCCCTACGTGGCGCTCGCCGAGAAGCTCAACGCGCTAACTCCGGGCGATCACGAAAAGCGCACCCTTCTTCTTAACAGCGGGGCCGAGGCGGTCGAGAACGCGGTCAAGGCCGCGCGGGCGTTCACCGGCCGCCAGGCCATCGTCTGCTTCGAGCACGGGTTCCACGGCCGCACCAATCTCACGATGGCGCTCACCTCGAAGGTGAATCCCTACAAGAAGGGGTTCGGCCCGTTCGCGCCCGAGGTGTACCGGATTCCCTTTCCCTATTGCTATCGCTGCGACGAAGGGCCGAAGGGCGGGCGCTGCTGCCAGGCCGACCGGGCGCGCCTGGAGCAGACCTTCGCGGCAATCGTAGACCCGGGCTCCGTCGCGGCGATCATCATGGAGCTGGAGCTGGGCGAGGGCGGCTTCGTGCCCGCCCCGGTCGAGTACGTGCGCATGCTCGCGGCGTTCGCCAAGGACAACGGCATCCTCTTCATCGCGGACGAGATCCAGACCGGCTTCGGCCGCACCGGCAAGTGGTTCGCGTCCGAGCACTACGGGCTCGTCCCCGATCTCATCACCACCGCCAAGTCACTCGGCGGCGGCATGCCGCTCGCCGCGGTCACCGGCCGGGCCGACGTGCTGGAGGCGTCGCCCGTGGGCGGGCTCGGCGGAACCTACGGCGGCAATCCGGTCGCCTGTGCCGCGGCGCTCGCGGTGATCAACGTGATGGAGCGTGAGTGCCTGCCGGACCGCGCCGTGCGGATCGGTGCACGGCTTGTGGCGCGGCTCAAGGCACTGGCCGACAAGCACGCGTGCATCGGCGATGTCCGCGGCCTGGGCGCGATGATCGCCATCGAGCTGGTAAAGGATCGGACCACGAAGGAGCCCGACAAGGCGCTCACCGGCCGTATCCTCACCGAGGCACTCAAGCGCGGACTGGTGCTGCTCTCCGCCGGCACCTATGGAAACGTCGTCCGGATTCTGGTGCCGCTTTCGGTCGACGACGCCGTGCTCGACGAAGGCCTGGACGTGCTGGGCGAAGCCCTGGCCGCCGCGAGCCGGGCGTGAGCGGCGCACCGGTCGTCCAGTTCTTCGGCGTTTCCAAGACATTCGGCGATTTCAAGGCTGTCAACCGCATCTCCTTCGAGATCCAGAAGGGGGAATTCTTCTCCATTCTGGGGCCGTCGGGCTGCGGCAAGACGACGACGCTCCGGCTGCTCGCTGGATTCGAGGAGCCGGACGTGGACGGTGGCGAGGTCCGGCTCCTCGGCGAGGTGGTGAACACCAAGCGCCCCTACGAGCGCCAGATCGGGATGGTGTTCCAGAGCTACGCGCTGTTCCCTCATCTCACCGTCGAGCGGAACGTCGCGTTCGGCCTGGAGCAGCGGAAGACGCCGAGAGCCGACATCGCGAGCCGAGTGCGAAAGGCGCTGGAGATGGTACGGCTCGCGCCCGACACGTTCTCGCGGCGCATGCCGGCGCAGATTTCGGGCGGCCAGCGGCAGCGCGTTGCGCTGGCACGGGCCCTTGTGCTCAACCCCGCCATTCTCCTCCTCGACGAGCCGCTCGGCGCCGTGGACCTGAAGGTCCGAAAGGAGATGCAGCTCGAGTTGAAGGCGCTCAACAAGAAGCTCGGGACCACCTTCGTCTACGTCACGCACGATCAGGAAGAGGCGCTCACCATGAGCGACCGGATCGCGGTGATGGACAACGGGCTGGTCGCCCAGCTCGGCACGCCGGCCGAGATCTACGAGAACCCGCGCACCGCGTTCGTGGCCAAGTTCATCGGGGAGTCGAACTTCTTCGGCGGGCGTGCCACTCAGCGGGTCGGTGGACAGATGGAGCTGGCGCTGGCCGGCGGGGAGCGTATCCGGGTGCCCGACAGCGCCGCCATCAAGGAGGGCCAGGAGGTCAAGATCGCAGTGCGGCCCGAATGGATGGACGTCTGCCGGCCGTCGGAGGCGCCGCCGGGCGAGAACGCGCTCCCCGGCGAGATCCGCGACGTCATCTACC
>DATBQV010000342.1:0-2366 GCA_036560625.1 Gemmatimonadales bacterium | reverse complement strand
GGAGCCGCTGGTCACGGCGCTCCGGCTCGGCCCGCTCACGAGCCCCGCGCGGGTCGCGGCCGCGCTTGCGAGGAGCCTTGCCCCGGAGGAGGCGGAGGATATCCCGCCCGCGTGGCTCTGGCCGGAGCAGCGCGTATCGTTCCGCCGGGCGGTCGGCGCCATCCGTCGGCACGGCGGCGCGCTCCTCGCCGACCCGGTGGGTGCGGGAAAGACGTATGTGGCCCTCGCGGTGGCGGCGGTCTGCACCCGGCGCCCAACGGCCTGCATGGTGCCAGCCGCCGTGGTCGATCAGTGGCGCGCCGTCGCGGAGACGCTGGGCGTGCCGGTGGTCGTCTGGTCGCACGAGCGAGCGAGTCGCGGGGCGCTGCCCGCGCGCTGCGGCCCACTCGTGCTCATCGACGAGAGCCACCACTACCGGAATCCGGGCACCCGCCGATACCGCACGCTTGCCCCGTGGCTCGTCGGCCGACAGGCACTGCTGGTCAGCGCCACACCGGTCGTCAACCGCCTCGACGATCTCGCGCACCAGCTCGCGCTCACACTTCGCGACGACGTGCTGAGGCCGCAGGGTGTGCCGTCACTCGCCGGGTTGCTGCACGGAAGGAAAGGACACCCCGCTCTGGGCCAGGTGGTCATCACGCGGCCTTCACGGTGCGTGCGCCGCCCGGGCGTCCGGGCGCGGACGGTGCAGCTCGACAATGCGTCGCTCGCCCCGCTGGCCGGTGCGCTCGCCCTGGTCGAGCGACTTCGGCTGTCCAGCCGGCCTCCGATCGCGGCGCTGATCCGCGCGGGATTCTGGCGCGCGGCCGCCTCCAGCGCGCCGGCGCTCGAGGCCTCGCTCCGCCGATATCAGCGGCTCCTGCTCCATGCTCAGGATGCTCGGCGCTCGGGGCGGGTAATCGACCGGCGCCTGCTCCGGGAGCTTACGGGCGGCCTGGATGACCAGCTGCTGCTCTGGGAGCTGCTCGACTCGCCCGACGAGACGACCGACCTCGTGCCGGACGACCTGCCCGTTCTGGAGGAGCTTCGCGCGCTCCTGGCAGACGCCACCTCGGCAACCGACCCCAAGCTGGATCTGCTTCGGGACCTGCTCGTCGACGGGCGGGTCTCACTGGTGTTCACGGTGGCGCGGGAGACGGTCCGGCACATTCGGGATCGTCTTGCCGGCCCTGTGGCGTGGTGCACTGGCGAGCGCGCGGGCATCGGGCGGCACGCAACCTCGCGCTCCGCCGTGCTCGGCTGGTTTCGCCCGGATCGAGTGATGAACGGTCCGCCCTCGGCGCTGGCGCCCCGCCAGCTCGTGACCACCGACGTCACGGCGGAGGGTCTCGACCTGCATCGGGCCGAGCGGGTAATCCATTACGATCTGCCCTGGACGCCGGCACGCATGGACCAGCGCGAGGGACGAGCGCGAAGAGGCGGCGCCCTCCATGCCGACGTCGAGGTAATCCAGTTCGAACCGCCGCCGGACGTCGAAGACCGTCTACGGCAGCTAACGCTGCTCGCCCGGAAGCGTGAGCTTCCCAAGACAGCGGGGTTGGGCGAGTCGGGAGCGGAGCTTTGGCGCTGGCGCGGGGATCTGGCCGAACGATTCCTCGACCGGCCGGCCGACGAAGGCGTGGCCTTCATCCCGTGCGGTCCTCCCGGATTCCTTGCGGGGTTCAGCTTGCACGGATGGCCGACGTCCGCACCGCTCGCGACGTTCGTTGGCTGGTGGGATGCCGAAGCCGGCTGGACGGAGGCACCGGATGTCCTGGCCGAGCGTCTCGAGGCTGCCGCGCGCGTGATCAGCGTGGAGCGGTCCCCGCCCACAGCCACGGACGCGGCGCTCGCCCGCGTGGCCGAGCAGATACGACTCCGCATGCGCGAGCTTCGATGCAGTCGCTGGCTCGGCCCACACGCCGCACCCGCGGCGCATCGGTTGGTCACGAGGCTCCAGCAGCTCGCGCGCGCGGCTGCGCGCCGGCGCGACGCGGCTGCGCTGGAGCGGCTCCATCGCGCGATCCGATTCACGGCCGGTGGTCACACTGCGGGTGAGCGCACGCTGGTCGCGCTCGTTGCCGGCTTCAGCGATCGGAGTCTCGAGACCGCGGTGTCGTCGTTGCCGCTACCCGCTGCGGACTGGGAGGCGATCCATGCCCGGCTGACTGGTGTCATCGTCTTCGGCTGAACCGAGAGCGGCGGCGCCCGCCCCAAGGGCGGGGGAGCCGGCGGCTAGGCGTCCGTGGGAGGCGCGGCTACGTTCCCCGCATGCCGACCTTCGACACCTTCCTGTTCGACCTCGACGGGACGCTGATCGACTCCGTCCAGCTCATTCTCAACAGCTACCACCACACGCTCGCGGCCCACGGACTGCCGCCGCGCAG
>DATBQV010000341.1:0-4204 GCA_036560625.1 Gemmatimonadales bacterium | reverse complement strand
GTACTGATCGATCCGCTGCCGCGCCCCTTCGATCGTGTACTTCTCGTTGTAGAGCAGGTGCTTGACCAGCATGATGAGCTCGACCTCGCGGGCCTTGTAGACCCGGTTGCCCGAGCGGTTCTTGGCGGGATTCAGAAAGCGGAACTGGCTCTCCCAGTACCGCAGCACGTGCGGCTTGAGATCGGTGAGCGCGCAGACCTCACCGATTGAGTAGAACTCCTGTACGGTTCGCGCCGTCGTCATCGCCACTGCTCCGATTTGAGCTCGCGTCCCATCAGCTCGGCCACGCCCTCGCGCGCCGGCTTGCCCCGGAAGAGCACGTCGCAGACCTGCGCCGTGATCGGCAACTCCACGCCGGCCTTGGCCCCGAGCGCGGCGCCGGCGCGCGAGGCATTGGCGCCCTCGGCGACGCTCCGATGCGCCGCCCGGTATTCCTCGAACGTGGTTCCTCGCGCCACCGCCACCCCGAGCGCGCGGTTCCGGCTCAGCTGGCCGCAGGCGGTGAGGATGAGATCACCCATTCCCGCGAGCCCGGCGAACGTCAGGGCCTGCGCCCCCCGGGCAAGCCCCAGCCGGGCGATCTCCGCGAGCCCGCGCGTCAGGAGCGCCGCGCGCGGATTGTCCCCCAGACCCAGGCCCTCGAGAATGCCGGCAGCGATCGCAATCACGTTCTTGAGCGCCCCGGCCAGCTCGACCCCGATGACATCGCCGTGCGAGTAGACCCGGAAGGTCGGCGTCGCGAAGAGGCGCTGCGCGGCCTGCGCGGTCCGCTCGTCCGCGGCGGCAGCGACCACGGCGGTCGGCTGACCCGCATGAACCTCCTGGGCGAAGCTCGGCCCGGACAGCACCGCCACGCGCGTCTCCGGCAGCGTCTCGCCGATCACGGCCGACATCGGCTCCAGCGACTCGACCTCGAGGCCCTTGGTGGCGCTGACCACCAGCACACCGCTCGGCACCTCCCCGGCGACCCGGCGGAGCACGGCCCGGACCGCGTGGCTCGGGGCCACCGACACCACCACCTCGGCCTTCCGCACCGCCTCCCGCGCATCGCCGAACGCCGTGAGACGCGGATCGAGCGCACGACCTGGAAGAAAGAGCGGGTTCTCGTGGCTGCGATTGATCGCGTCGACCACTTCGGTCTCGAAGGCCCAGAGGCGGACCTCGTCGCCCTTGCGCGCCAGCAAGTCGGCGAGGGTCGTGCCCCAGCTTCCGGCGCCCAGGACCGCGACGCGGGTCACGCCTGGGCGCCTCGGCGTCCGAAGCGGTTCTCGGTCCCGCGGATCAGGCGCCGGAGGTTCGCGCGGTGCTTCCAGACCAGGAACGCCGCCAGCGCCGCCTCGACCATCAGGACGCCGCCGCGCGCGCCTTCCAGGAAATAGGCCGCGAAGGGGAACAGCGCCGCGGAGACCACACTCCCCACCGATACGTAGCCGGTGAGCCACACGAGCAGCGCCCAGACCACCATCACGGCGAGCAAGGCCTTGGGCGCGAGCGCGAGCACGACGCCGGATGCTGTCGCGACACCCTTGCCTCCACTCATCCCCACGAACACCGAGAACACGTGGCCCACCACGGCGGCCACTCCGCAGTAGAGCGGGAAGAGCGCGATATCCGGCCCCCACGCGCCGGCCAGCCACACCGGCGCGGCCCCCTTGGCCACGTCGACCAAGCCGACAGGAATGGCGTACTTCCAGCCAAGGACCCGATAGACGTTGGTGGCGCCGAGGTTCCGGCTCCCGTGCTCCCGGAGGTCAATGCCCTTGAACAGCCGGCCGGCGAGATAGCTGGTCGGGACGGCGCCCAGGAGGTACGACAAAATGAGCCAGGCGATCGCGCCGATGATCATCGCTTCGTCGAGCCTCGCCGGGTGAACTTGAGTCGGAGCGGCGAGCCGGTGAACGGCCACGCCGACCGGAATCCGTGCACCAGATAGCGCTGATACGACTCCGGCACGTCGTCCGGCCGGTTGGTGACGATGGCGATCGTCGGAGGCGCGGTGCCGATCTGCGATGCGTAGAGCAGCTTCACCTCGTCACCCGGCTTCTGCGGGGGCGACGCCCGCTGCACCAGCTCCTCGAGCACCCGGTTCACCTCGGCCGTCGGCACGCGGACGTCCCGCGCCTGGGCGACCTCGAGGATCAGGTCGAGCAGGTTCCTCACTCGCTGTCCGGTGAGCGCCGAAGCGTAGAGAAACGGCACGTAGCGAAGGAACGGCGCCTTCTCGATCAGCTCCTCCTGGCCGCGGCGCGCGGTGTTCGCGTCCTTCTCTTCGACCAGGTCCCACTTGTTCACGACGATGATGAGCCCGGCTCCCGCTTCCCAGGCTTCGGTGGCGATGCGGAGGTCCTGCGTGTGGAGGCCCAGCGTGGCGTCGACGACGAGCACGCAGACCTGAGCCCGTTCGATTGCCCGCCGGGTTCGGAGCGTGGAGTAGAACTCAAGGTCATCCTCCACTTTAGCTCGTTTCCGTAACCCTGCGGTATCAATGAAGTTGAGGGCCGTATCTCGAAACCGCAAGAGGGAGTCGATTGCGTCGCGGGTCGTGCCCGCCTCGGGAGCGACGACATGGCGCTCGACACCGAGGAGACGGTTGACGAGCGACGATTTCCCCACGTTGGGACGTCCGACGACCGCGACGTTGATGCGCTCGTCGCCCTCGTGCGGATCCTGCGGGGGAAAGCGCTCCACCAGCGCGTCGAGCACGTCGCCGCTGCCCTTCCCTACCGATGCCGAAACCCCGTGCGGCTCGCCGAAGCCCAGCTCGAAGAACTCGTAGTGCGCGGTGCTCCGCTCCAGGTCGTCCAGCTTGTTCACGACGAGCAGCACCGGCCGCCCCGCGGTCCGCAGCCGCCCGGCGATGGCGCGATCGACCGGGGTCACGCCTTCCTTCCCGTCGACGAGGAAGAGAATCAGGTCCGACTCGGCGAGCGCGAACTCCACCTGTCGCCCGATCGCCCGATCCATCGAGTCAGTGGACTCGGGCACCAGACCACCCGTGTCGACGAGCCAGAACGAGCGCCCGCCCCATTCGCCCTCACCGAAGTGGCGGTCTCGTGTGGTGCCGGGCACCTCGGAGACGATGGCGCGCCGGCCGCCCACAATGCGGTTGAACAGGGTGGACTTGCCCACGTTGGGGCGGCCCACGATGGCGACGGTCGGTTTGGTCACGCGGCGAGAGGAGCCTGGAGTGCGTCCGCGAAATCCTTCGACAGCCGGATCTCGACCGGGAGCCCATCGCCGAGGTTGCCGATGCTCAGGTTGTCGATGAAGAGGCCGTCGTCGTTCACGCATTCACCCGGCAGCAGCACCAGCTCCAATCCCGGACGTGCCAGGAGCGCGTCCCGGATGGCGGTCCCCGGGAGCAGGCCGGCGGTCGTGACCGAGGGGCCGAAGAGCGTGTTCTCCACCGGCAGCAGCTCGAACCGGGCGCCTGTGGCGCGCGTGAGCGGCTCCAGCACCAGCGGCATGAGCGCCGCCATGGCCGTCCCGGTGACGACGCCGATGCGCCGCCCCTGCCATCCACCGAGCGACGGCGCCTCGGCCGCGATCCGCTGCTGCAGCCAACGCACCGCGCCGACGCCGTTCTCCACCTGCTCGAAGCCGTCGTAGACATCGGACTTCGGCAGCTCGAGCCCGGCGCGCAGGTACAACTCGTCGGCCCCGCACACCCAGTGCGCGCCGCGCTCGGCCAGGGCCGTCGGCCAGCGGGACTCCAGCTCGCGCACGGCGGCGCGGCACTCCTCGCGCGTCGGCTCGCGACAGAGATGATGCTTGCTGAACTCCGTGAGCCCCACGGGAACGACCGAACAGGAGAGGATCGCCGGCCCGAACGTCCAGAGGTCGTCGAGCGTCTGCCCGAGCACGGCCCCATCGTTCACGCCGGGGGACATCACGACCTGGGTGTGGAACTGGATGCCGTGCTCGGCGAACTCCCGGAGCTGCGGGATGATGTCGGGGGCGGCCGGGTTGCGCAGGAGATACCGCCGCACCGTGGGGTCGGTGGCGTGGACGGAGACGTAGAGCGGCGACAGCCGGTACTCGACGATCCGCGCGATGTCCCGCGGCTTCAGATTCGTCAGCGTCGCGAAGTTGCCGTACCGGAACGAGAGGCGGTAGTCGTCGTCCCGGATGTAGAGCACGTCGCGCAGACCCTCCGGGAGACCGTCCACGAAACAGAAATCGCAGCGGTTGGCGCAGCGACGGA
>DATBQV010000340.1:0-4312 GCA_036560625.1 Gemmatimonadales bacterium | reverse complement strand
CCCGCGTCGAGCAGCGCCGTCGCGTAGCGGGCGAGCAGGAGCCCATTGGTGGTGAGCGCCAGATCGGCGATCGCGCCGTTCCGGGCCAGCTGCCGCACCAGCTCGGCGAGATCGTGCCGGAGCAGTGGCTCGCCGCCGGTCAGGCGCACCTTCGTGACGCCCAGGCCGGTGAAGACCCGCACCAGCTGCTCGGTCTCCTCGAACGAAAGGATCGACCGCCGCGGGAGCCAGACGTAGTCGTCCTCCGGCATGCAGTAGCGGCAGCGCAGATTGCAGCGGTCGGTGACCGAGACGCGGAGACTGCCGAGCGGGCGGCCGAGGCGATCGAGCATCAGACGCCCCAGTCGGTGTGGCTGACGTGCTCCGACACCGGCGGCGCGTCGCTGGTCGCGTCGGCCGGCCGTTCGACCGTCGGGCGTGCGGGCCGGGGCGTCACCCACGCCTGCGAGCCGTCGGCGTAGTCCTCGCGTTTCCAGAGGGGAACGCGTCGCTTCACCTGCTCGATCACGTAGCGGCAGGCCATGAACGCGGCGTCACGATGCGCGGCGGCGGCGGCGATGGCGACGGCGACATCGCCGATCTCGAGCCGGCCGATGCGGTGCTCGAGCGCCACCGAGGCTTCCCACTTCGCTTCCGCCTCGGCCACCACGCGCGCGCACTCCGCCTCGGCCATGGCCTCGTAGGCAGAGTACTCGAGTCGCTTCACCGTGCGGCCCTCGTGATGATCGCGCACGACGCCCAGGAAACACGCGACGCCGCCGCGCTCGGGCGACATCACCCGGGCCACGAGCGGCGCCAGATCCAGCGGCCGATCGGTGAGGAACGTCACGCTACCCTCCTGCCAGCGGCGGCAGGATCGCGATCTCGTCGCCGCTCGCCACCGGAGCGTCGAGGCGGGCGTGGGCGAGATTCACGGCGCAGAGCGGGCGCTCGGGCAGCCGCGCGTCGCTCGCCTGGCTGCGCAGCAGCCGCAGCACGGAGGCGACGGTGGCCGGGGCCGGAAGTGTGAGCGTGAATGACGTTTGGCCGGCGGCCTCCGCGTAGCTCGCGAACAGGAGTACGCGGACGGTGACGGTCGAGGCAGCGGATATGGTCATGGCTCGAAGCAACCGCTCAGAGAGCGGCGGGGTTCCCGGGGAGACGCTCCAGGGAGCCCGCGTGCTAGGCGACGGTCTCGCCCGGCTCCGGCGATGATTCTTCCGCGACGAGCGCCCGTAACTCCTTGCTGGGCTTGAAGACCGGCACGGGGCGGGCAGCCACTTCCACCGGATCGCCGGTGCGGGGATTGCGGGCCATCCGGGTCTTGCGGCGTCGGATCTTGAAGGTGCCGAAACCGCGTACCTCGATGTTCTGCTGCTGCTTCAACGCGTCCTTCACCGCTTCGAGGAAGGCGTCCACCACTCGGGCGCAGTCCTTCTTCGAGATCATCGGACCCGCGGTACGGGCGATCGAAGCGGTCACCTGCTCCACGAGATCGGCCTTGGTCATGCTCCCCCCAGGAGGGTCACGGACGAGCGGGGCCACCGGCGGCTCCCGAGGGCGATTGTACGGGCTTAAGCGTTGACTGTCAAGGGGTTGGGGATTTTGCGGCGCCCCCGGCCCGGACCAGGGCCAGGAATTCGGTAAAGTGAGGGTAGGCGTCGTGCGGTCCGGGTGAGGCTTCCGGATGATATTGCACTGCGAAGAGTGGAAGTTCGCGGTGGCGAACACCTTCGATGGTGCCGTCGTTGAGATTCAGGTGGGTGACCTCGAGCGCGGGGGCGCCGGGCACACCGGACTCGCTGCCAACGACCGCGAAACCGTGATTCTGGGTGGTGATCAGGACGCGGCCCGTGCTTAGCTCGCGCACGGGATGGTTGCCCCCCCGATGCCCGTAGGGGAGCTTGGCCGTCTGCCCGCCGTAGGCAATGCCGATCAGCTGGTGCCCCAGGCAGATACCGAACGTCGGCAGTCCCTGCCCCGTCAGCTCGCGGATCGGATCGAAGGTGTAGCTCACGGCCGCCGGATCGCCCGGGCCGTTGCTCAGGAAGAGACCGTCAGGCTCCAGCTCGCGGACGGCCGCGGCGGAGGTCTCGGCCGGCACCACCGTCACCCGGCAGCCCGTCGCCACCAGCATGCGGATGATGTTGCGCTTCATCCCGTAGTCGTAGGCGATGACGTGCGGGCCCTCGCCGTAGCTGGTGCTCGTCTTCACGGACGCTCTCGAGGCGAGATCGAGCCCCTCCATCCGGCGGGACGCGAGCAGGTGCGCCGTCAGCTCACGCGACGGCTGCCGTCCCTCCGCCAGCACGCCGCGCATCGCGCCGCGCTCGCGGATATGCCGCGTGAGCCGGCGGGTATCCACGCCCTCGATCAGCGGAACGCCGGCCTGTCCCAGCCATTGATCGAGCGACAGATCGGAGCGCCAGTTGGAGGGATGGCGCGCCAGCTCGCGCACCACCACGCCGCTCACCTGTGGCCGCTCCGACTCCATGTCCTCGGCGTTCACCCCGTAGTTGCCGATCATCGGCGCCGTCATCGTGACGATCTGGCCGAGATAGCTCGGGTCGGTGAACGTCTCCTGGTAACCGGAGAGATTGGTGGTGAAGACGACCTCGCCGAAGGCGGGCTCGATCGGGCGGGGCGTGGTGCCGGAAAACCAGGTACCATCCTCCAGCAAAACGAAGGCGGGGCGATCGGTCACCCGGCCACCCCGCGACGACGAGCGCTCACTGCTTGGGCTGCGACGCCGGCGGAGGCGTCGCGGTCTGGGGAGTCGCCGGTTGCTGCGCGGCCGGTTGCTGCGCGGCCGGTTGCTGGGCCGCGGGCGGCTGCGCGCCCGGCACCGGCGTCGCGGCCGCTGCGGGGGCGGTGCTCTGTCCGCTCGGCACGACCGGCCTGGTGCCCGGCAGTTCCGGCAGCGTCGCCGGCGCGGTGGTGCGGAGCCGCTCCTGGAGCGCGCTACCGCTGCTGCCCCGCGGCACGAACTGGAGGATCAGCGACAGCGCGAGGAAAATCCCCCCGCACCACCAGGTGGCCTTGGTGAGAATGGTCACCGCGGCGCGACCGCCGAGAACCGTGTCGGTCGTGCCGCTGCCGCCGAGCGAGGCCAGTCCGCCGCCCTGCCCCGCCTGGAGCAGCACGACGATCGAGAGCAGGAGCGCGTCGAGGATGAGCACGACCAGCAGGAAGTAGAACATGGTCGATAACGATAGGCGCGCGACGGGTCGAAATCAACCGAATTAGTCCGGGCCGGCCGGCCCTCAACTACCCCAGGCCGACCAGCTCCGCCCACCCCTCCGCGGCGAGACTGGCACCGCCCACCAGGACCCCGTCGAGGTCCGGCTCCGCCAGCAGAGCCAGCGCGTTGCCATTGTTCACACTGCCGCCGTAGAGCACCCGCACCCGGCCGGGCCAGCCGGCCCCGGCCAGGTGCGCGCGAATAAAGCGATGCACCTCGGCCGCATCGCCCGGGGTGGCGTTCCGCCCCGTGCCGATCGCCCACACGGGCTCGTAGGCAATGAGCACCCGGCCGCGCTCGCCGGCGTCGGTCACCAACGCGAGAACCGGATCCAGCTGCCGCCGGACGGCGTCTTCGGTCCGCCCCGCCTCGCGCTCGGCCAGCGTCTCGCCGACGCAGAGAAGCGGCGTCACTTCGGATGTGAGCGCGGCCTTCACCTTCCGGGCGCTTTGCTCATCGGTCTCGCCGAAAATGTGGCGGCGCTCGGAGTGGCCCACGAGCGCGACCGTGGCGCCCACTTCGGCGGCGTGGGCCAGCGACAGCTCGCCGGTGAAGGCCCCCTTCAGCTCCCAATGGACGTTCTGGGCGCCCACACGGATATCGGCTCGGCGGCGGAACGCGTCGGCCACACTCGCGAGGGAGACGGCCGGCGGGAAGAACCACAGCTCGCGGTCGGGGACCGGTCGGGTCAGCTCGAGAAACCGCGCGGCGAACTCGCGGGCGGCGGAGGGCCCGTGGTGGAGCTTCCAGTTGGCGGCGTAGATCAGAGGACGCATGAACACCGTAAGCAGTAAACAGTGAACAGTGAACAGGGTGAACAGTGAACGGTGAACGGTGAACGGTGAACAGGGTTGATCGGCGCCGACCCGGCGCACCGAGGCCTGTGCCCGCGCGGAAGCCCCCTGTTCACAGTTTACTGTTTACTGTTCGCGGTGTTAGGCCTCGTCCAGCGCCGCCACCCCGGGCAGCGTCGTTCCCTCGAGAAACTCCAGACTCGCGCCGCCGCCGGTGGAGACGTGGGTCATCCGGTCGCTCAATCCCGCCTCCGCCACCGCCGCCGCCGAGTCGCCGCCCCCGACGACGGTGACGGCG
>DATBQV010000339.1:0-9530 GCA_036560625.1 Gemmatimonadales bacterium | reverse complement strand
CCCGCGATGATCCCCTCGGGCGCGAAGAGCGCGTCCACCGCAGCGGCCGCCTGGGCTCGTGAGACCTCGAGCCGCGCCGCCAGCGCCTGCACCACCTGCTGCTTCGTCAACCGCGCACTCCTTGTCCCGTGACCGCGCTCCGAACGGCGGGGCAATATGCCCAGACGCGATGAAGCGCCGCAAGAGCGCGATCGGCCGCGCTGGAGGACCCCGCGTAACGGATTAGATTAGCTCTCTTCGGTTCGCGGGATGCAAGGAGCGGAAATGGACAAGGAGACCCGCCCCGGGTCGATCGAAGTGATCGCCGGCGTCATGTTCGCCGGGAAGAGCGAGGAGCTGATCCGCCGCGTGCGGCGCGCGGTGATCGCGCGGCGCACGGTCCAGGTCTTCAAGTCGCACCTCGACAACCGGTACGCGGGTCTCTACAGCGTGTCGAGCCACGACGGCACGGAGCTGGACGCGGCCCCGGTCGATTCGGCCGCCGAGGTCTTCCGGCTGGCGCGACCCGATGCGGAGCTGGTCGCGGTGGACGAGGCCCAGTTTCTGGATCACGGGATCGTCCGGGTGGCGACGGCCCTCGCGGACCGCGGCGTTCGCGTCATCCTGGCCGGCACCGACACCGACTTCCGCGGACTGCCGTTCGGCCCCATGGGCGAGCTGATGGCCGTGGCCGAGCGGGTGGACAAGCTGCTCGCGATCTGTGTGATTTGCGGCGACCTCGCCTGTCGCAACCAGCGCCTCGTCGATGGCAAGCCCGCCCAGTGGGGCGCCCCGACGATCATGATCGGCGGGCGCGAGAGTTACGAGGCACGGTGCCGGGCCTGCCACGACGTGCCGCGGGTGGATGAGGACCAGTTTCTCCTTGTCAATGCGGGAAACGGTGAACGGTAAGGGGTGAACAGTGAACGGTGAACGGTGAACAGGCGACTCCGCCCCGGCTGGAGGCTCCCTGTTCACTGTTTACTGTTTACGGTTCACTGTCGCGAAGCTTCCTGATGCTCTCTGTCGGACTTACCGGCAACATCGCCGCCGGCAAGACCACCGTCGCCCGGCTGTTCCAGCAGTGGGGCGCCACGATCATCGACGCCGACCGCCTGGCGCAGGAGGCGCAGGCGCCCGGCGGAGCGGTGCTCGCGCGCATCGCGGAGCGCTTCGGGCCCGGCGTCCTCCGACCGGACGGCTCGCTCGACCGACCGGCGCTGCGCCGTACGGTGATGGCCGACGCCGGCGCGCTGGAGGCCCTCAACGCCATCGTCCATCCCGAGGTGCACCGCCGGCGGCTCGCGGCGCTGGCCGAAGCCCGCGCCCGGGGCGACCGCATCGCGGTCACCGACATCCCGTTGCTCTTCGAAGCGGACGATCCGTCCGGCTACGATGCCGTGGTTCTGGTAGATGCGCCGGCCGCCGTGCGCCGAGCCCGGATCGTGGGCGAGCGTGGCCTCGCGCCGGACGAAGCGGATCGCATGCTCGCCTCACAGCTTCCCGCCGAAGCGAAGCGGGCGCGCAGCGACTTCGTCATCGAGAACACTGGCGACCGTGCGGCGCTGGAGCAGGCAGCGCGCGAGGTATGGCTCGCACTGGAGCGACGCGCCGCCGGACACGGCTGACGCGTCGTCTATTGATTCCTCCGGCCACCTATTAGCTTCCTACCCGCCATGTCGTCCATCCCTGCCGACCTTCGCTACACCAAGGATCACGAGTACGTCCGCGCCGCCGCCAACGGCATCGTGACCGTCGGCATCACGGACTATGCCCAGGGCGAGCTGGGCGACGTCGTCTTCCTCGATCTGCCCAAGGCCGGCGACAAGGTGACCGCGCACCAGCCGTTCGGCACCATCGAGGCAGTCAAGGCGGTCTCCGAGCTGTTCAGTCCCCTGAGCGGTGAGGTGCTGGAGGTGAACGGCGCCCTGGACGGGGACCCGGCCGCGGTGAACCGCGATCCCTACGGCGCGGGATGGATGGTCCGGCTCCGGCCGAGCGCGGCCGGCGAGGTCAATCAGCTGCTCGACGCGGAATCCTACAAGGCGCTTATAGGAGAGTGATTCATTTGAAGGTCCCGCTGCCCCACCCCGAACGTTTTACCTCCCGTCACATCGGCCCGCGCCCCCAGGACATTCAGGACATGGTGGAAACCCTGGGCTACCCGTCTCTGGATGCGTTCGTGGACGCCGTCGTGCCCGAGGACATCCGTCTCCGCCGGCCGCTCGCGCTGCCCAAGGGAAAGAGCGAGCGCGAGGTGCTGCGAGCCCTGCGCGCGCTGGCCGGACAGAACCAGGTCTTCCGCTCGTACCTCGGCATGGGCTACCACGGGACGTTCACGCCCCAGGTGATCCAGCGGAACATTCTGGAAAATCCGGGGTGGTACACCGCGTACACCCCGTATCAGGCGGAGATCAGCCAGGGCCGGCTCGAGGCGCTGCTCAACTATCAGACGCTGGTGTCGGACCTCACCGGCCTCGAGATCGCGAATGCGTCGCTCCTCGATGAGGCGACCGCCGCCGCCGAAGCAGTATGGATGACGGAGGCGGTGGTGGCGAAGCGGCCCGCGCCGGCCTATCTGGTGGACCAGGCGTGCCACCCCCAGACGATCGCGGTGGTGCGGACCCGGGCGCGGGCGCGGGGTATCATGATCCGCGTCGGCCCGGCCGACCGCTTCGAGCTCGAGCCCGACGTGATCGGCGTGCTGGTCCAATATCCGGCCACCGACGGGTTGATCGCCGACTATCGCGACCTCTGCCGCCGCGCGCACGAGGCGGGCGCGCTGGTGACCGCGGCGACCGACCTGCTTGCCCTGACCCTGCTCACGCCGCCGGGCGAGTGGGGCGCCGACATCGTGGTGGGCAGCTCGCAGCGCTTCGGCGTGCCGATGGGGTACGGCGGCCCGCACGCCGCGTTCTTCGCCACCCGGGAAGAGCTCCGACGTTACATGCCCGGGCGGATCATCGGCGTGAGCCGGGACGTGACCGGCCGCCCGGCGCTCCGGATGGCGCTCCAAACCCGCGAGCAGCACATCCGCCGAGACAAGGCCACGAGCAACATCTGCACGGCGCAGGTGCTGCTCGCCGTGATGGCCAGCATGTACGCGGTCTACCACGGACCCGACGGGCTCCGGCGGATCGCGGAGCGGGTGCACGCCTTCACCCTGCTCCTTGCCACCGCGCTCCGGCGGCTGGGCTATCGCCTCGTCCACCAGCACTTCTTCGACACGCTCTGCATCGAGGTCGAGCGGTGGGCGCTGCCGGGCATCGTGGACGCGGCCCGCGCACGCCGGATCAACCTGCGGGTACTCTCGCCCACCCACATCTGCGTGGCCCTGGACGAGGCCGTCGCGCTGAACGACGTGGCCGATCTGATCGCGGTGTTCGCCCTCGACGAGGCGCTGCCGTTCATGGTGGACCAGCTCTCGCCGGACGTCGAGCCGGCGATTCCCGAGCCCCTGCGCCGCACCAGCGCCTATCTCACGCATCCCGTCTTCCATTTGCACCACTCGGAGACGGAGATGCTGCGCTATATCCGCCGGCTGGAGGGCCGGGACCTGTCGCTCACCGAGGCGATGATCCCGCTCGGCTCCTGCACCATGAAGCTCAATGCTACGACCGAAATGATGCCGGTGAGCTGGCGCGAGTTCAACCGGCTCCATCCCTTTGCGCCGCGGGACCAGACAGCCGGCTACCTCCGGCTCTTCCAGCAGCTCCGCTTTCAACTGGCGGAGATCACCGGGTTCGCCGCCGTGTCACTCCAGCCCAACGCCGGCTCGCAGGGCGAGCTGACCGGGCTGCTGGTGATCCGCGCCTATCACGAATCGCGGGGCGAGGGACATAGAAAGACGTGCCTCATTCCACTCTCCGCGCACGGCACCAATCCCGCGAGCGCGGTGATGGCCGGGTTTGAGGTCGTCACGGTCAAGTCAGACGCCAAGGGTAACGTCGACCTCGATGATCTCCGCGCGAAGGCCGCGGCGCACGCGAGCGACCTCGCCGGGATCATGGTGACGTATCCCTCCACCCACGGCGTCTTCGAGCCGTCGATCCAGGAGATCTGCCGGATCGTGCACGAGGCCGGGGGTCAGGTCTACCTCGACGGCGCCAATCTCAACGCGCAGGTCGGGCTCTGCCGCCCGGGTGACTACGGCGCCGACGTCTGCCACCTCAATCTGCACAAGACTTTCTGCATCCCCCACGGCGGCGGTGGGCCGGGCATGGGCCCGATCGCGGTGGCGGCGCATCTGGCTCCGTTTCTCCCCGACCACCCGGTGGTGCACGTGGGCGGCGCGCAGGCCTGCGGGACCGTGGCGGCGGCGCCGTGGGGCAGCGCCGCGATCCTGCCGATCTCGTGGGCGTACATCGCGCTGATGGGCTGGGACGGGCTCACCGAGGCGACCAAGGTCGCGATCCTGAACGCGAACTACATCGCCCACCGGCTCAAGGGCCACTACGAGCTGCTGTACAGCGGAGCCGGCGGCCTCGTGGCGCACGAGTGCATCATCGACACCCGCCCGTTCAAGCAGTCGGCCGGCGTGGAGGTGGAGGACATCGCGAAGCGGATCATCGACTACGGGTTCCACCCGCCGACGGTCTCCTTCCCGGTGCCGGGAACCCTGATGATCGAGCCGACCGAGAGCGAGTCGAGGGAGGAGCTGGATCGCTTCTGCGACGCCCTCATCAGCATCCGGGAGGAAATTCGCGAGATCGAAGCGGGCGTGGCTGAGCGGGGGAACAATCTGCTCACGCACGCGCCGCACACGCTGGAGCAGGTGATCGCGGACGACTGGAACCGCCCCTACCCGCGGGAGCGCGCGGCTTTCCCCTCGCCCTCCACCCGCCTGCACAAGATCTGGCCGACGGTCGGGCGCATCGACAGTGCCTACGGCGACCGCAACCTGGTCTGCACGTGCCCGCCGGTCGAGGCGTACGCATCGTAGCGGGCAGCGCGCGCTCCATGCCGTGGCACCTCTGGGTGGACGACATCCCCCGCCCCGGCTTCCTCAACATGGCGATCGACGAGACCCTGCTCCGCCTCGCGGAAACGGACGGAGCCGGGGTGCTGCGTCTCTACCGTTGGGCGCCGGCGTGTCTCTCATTCGGGCGGCACGAGCCGGCCCGCCGTCGTTATCGGCGCGACCGGATCGCCGAGCGTGGGCTCGACGTGGTGCGTCGCCCTACCGGCGGGCGCGCCGTATGGCACGATGCGGAGCTGACCTACGCGGTCGCAGCGCCGGCGGCGACGTTCGGTCCGCTGACCGAGTCCTACCTCGAGATCCACCGCACCCTGGCCTGTGCCCTCGGCGCACTCGGCCTGAGCCCCACGCTCGCCGCGCCGCCCGCGCGCGCGGCGGCGCCCGACGCCGGTGCCTGCTTCGCGGCGCCGGCCGGAGGCGAGGTCCTGGTGGACGGGCGCAAGGTGATCGGCAGCGCGCAGCTCCGGACTCGCACCGCCTTCCTCCAGCACGGATCGGTACTGCTCGAGGGCGATCAGCGCCTGGTCGCCGAGGTGTCGATGCGCGCGGGCGCTGAAGGCGGCGAGGGTTCCCTGGCGGCGCTCCTGGGTCGGCGCGTGGGGTTCGAGGAGCTGGCCGAGGAGATCGCATCGGCGGCGCGCCGGTGGAGCGCCGACTGGCGCATCGTCCATCGAGGGGAATTCATCCTCGAGCGCGCCGCCGCCGCCGCGGACGGCTATCGCTCGGACGCCTGGACCTGGGAGCGCTGAGGGACCCGTACCGCCGGCTCGGCGTCTCGCACTATCTTCCGTCCAATCCCCGCCCTTGCCCTTCGGAGCTGTCTTGGCCTCTGCGATCCTGCGGTTCGCGGTTCGTTCCGGAGTGTGGGCATCGGCCTTCACCGCGCCGCTCGCCGCGCAGGCCGCCGACCCGGACGCCCTCGTCATCGTAACGGGCCAGCAGGCCGCGATGCCGATCCCCACCTGCATGGAAGGCCCGCAAAACCTCACGGCCAACTCCGACGTCGCCGACCAGCTCTTTCTCCGGCTGGCCGAGCTGCCGCCCGATCTGGTGACGACGGACGAGCGCCGGTTTGTGCCGGTCCTCGCGAAGTCGTGGACACGGCGGGACTCGCTTACGCTGGCCTTCGACCTGGATCCGCGAGCGCGCTGGCACAACGGACGGCCCGTCACGGCCGCCGACGTCGTCTTCACCTTCGAGCGGGCCCGGAATCCGAAGGTCGCCCCCAAGCTGGCCGGACTGCTCCACCACATCGTGAGCGTCGCCGCCGAGGGAGCGCGCCGCGTCGTCATCCGGTTCGATCGGGTCTACGCGGAGCAGTTCTACGACGCGACGTTCAACGTGGCGCCGATGCCCGCGGGCCTGGTGCCGGCTGATGCCGCTCCGTGCCCGGTCGTGCCTCCGGTCGGAGACGGGCCGTTCCGCTGGGTGCGGAGCGTGCCCGGCCAGTTCGTGGAGCTGGCCGCCGACTCCGGCTTCTTTCTGGGCGCGCCCAAGATCCGTCGATTGTTCTTTCGCACGGCGGCCGACCCCGAAGCCCGGGTGAACCTCCTCCTCAGCGGCGAAGCCGACGCGACCGACAACATCCCGTCGCCGCCGCTCTCGAACGTGGAGCGGGTGGAGGAAGCGCCGGGCCTCCGTGTCGTCCCGCTCGCCTCTCCCGTCCTCGGCTATCTGCTCTTCAATCAGCGGGACCGCGGCGACAGCACGAAGCCGCACCCGATCCTGAGCGACCCGAGCGTGCGCCGGGCGATCGCGCTGGCACTGGATCGGCGGCGCATGGTACAGTCCGTCTTCGGCCGCTACGGCGACGTGCCGTTCGGACCGGCGTCTCGGCTGCTCTGGATCCAGAGAGGCGCACCCGCGGCCGCGGGCCAGGACACCGCGCAGGCACGCCGGCTGCTCGCGAAAGCCGGGTGGGTGGCAAGGAACGAGGACGGGATCCTGACGCGGGACGGACACCCGCTGGCGCTGAGCCTCAGCTATCCGCTCACCAGCGAGGCGCGGAAGCAAATGGCCCTGCAGGTGCAGGAGCAGCTGCGCGGGATGGGAATCCGGATTGATCTCCAGCGCCTGGAGGGCCCGGTGTGGGCCGAGCGTCGCGCCCACGGCAACTTCGACATCGACTTCTCCTCAGCCACCCAGGATCCAACGCCCTCCGGTCTCACGCAGAGCTGGTCGTGCAGTGGCGGCACCAACGTCGCCCACTACTGCGACCTCGGCGTGGACTCCCTGCTGAACCGCGCGATCACCTCCCCGCCCGGCCCGGCCGCCGGACGGCTCTGGCAGGAGGTGCTGCGCCGCATCGAAGCGGATCAGCCGGCCGTCCCGATGTATTCGATCGCGTACGTCTACGCCGTGAGCCGCCGGTTCCGGAAGGCGCCGATCCGGCCGGAATCCTCGTGGCTCCGGGTCCGGGAGTGGAGCCGGTGACGCGATGGCTGGCGGTCCGCGCGCTGCAGGCCCTGCTGACGCTGGCACTCGTCGCGGTCCTGCTCTTCTTCCTGATGCGCCTCGCCCCCGGCGATCCGCTCTCGCGCCTGGGCGCCGAGCAGCAGATATCGCAGCGCGAGATCGAGCATCTTCGCGCGCAGTACGGGCTCGATCAGCCGGTGTCGCGCCAGTTCGTGACCTGGGTCACCAGCGTGGCACGCGGCGATCTCGGCAACTCGATCGAATACGGCCGCCCGGTCACCTCGCTGATCGCCGAGCGATTGCCGGCCACGCTGCTGCTCGGCGGAACGGTGTTGCTCATCAACTTCAGCCTCGGTCTGTGGCTGGGTGCGGCGCAGGCGGTCCGGCGCGGGAGCCCGCTGGATCGCTGGCTCACGGGTGCGTCCCTCGCCGGCTATGCGCTTCCATCCTTCTGGCTGGGACTGGTGCTGGCGTGGCTGATGGCGGTGCGCTGGCGGCTGCTCCCGGCCGCCGGGATGCAGAATCCCCTGCTGGAGACTGATGCAGGACTCTGGACCCGCGGCCTCGACGTCGCCGCCCACCTGGTGCTCCCCGCGGCGACCCTCGTGATCGTAAGCATCGCGAGCACGATGCGTTACCAGCGGCGGGCGATGCTCGAGGTCCTCCCCCTTCCTTATATAGTGGCGGCCCGAGCCAAGGGGGTCCCGGAAGCGCTCGTGCTCCGGCATCACGCCTGGCGCAACGCGCTCTTCCCGGTGCTCACCCTGGCGGGGCTGTGGCTGCCGATCCTCGCCACCGGATCGGTGTTCGTCGAGTCGGTCTTTGCCTGGCCCGGCCTTGGGTCCCTCGCCGCGGGCGCGGTGGGGACCCGGGACTATCCGCTGCTCATGGGCACGGCGCTGCTCGTGTCCGCGCTCATCGTGGTCGGCGGCCTCATGGCCGACATTGCCTACGGGCTGCTCGACCCGCGGATCAGATGGACCTGACCGATCTGCGGGGCACGCTGGCCGCGAGCGTGTGGCGAAGGCCCTCGGGCCGGGCGGCGCTCGTGACGCTCGGCATCATCGCGGCGGTCGCGATCGCGGGCCCGACGTTTCTTCCCGATCCCGCCGCGCAACCGGACGTCGTCGGCCAGGCCTCGCTTCCGCCCGGGCCGGGACATCCCTTCGGGACCGACCAGCTGAGCCGGGACGTGCTTTCTCGAGTCGTCGGCGGGGCACGCATCTCGCTCGCGGTCGCGGGGCTCGCGGTGCTGGTCTCGGTCACGATCGGCGCCGGTGTCGGGTTGGTGGCCGGATATCTCGGTGGGGCCGCCGACGCCGCGCTCATGCGCTTCGTGGATGCCGCGCTCGCGATCCCGCGGTTGTTCATTCTGCTGCTGCTGCTCGCGGTGTGGGACCACATCCCGATCGCGGCGCTCATCATCATCCTCGGCACGACCGGGTGGTTCGGGACCAGCCGCCTCGTGCGGGGCGAGGTGTTGCGGCTGCGGCACCAGGATTTCGTCACCGGCGCTGAGGCGCTCGGCGCCCGCCGGGCGCGGGTTATGTTTCGGCACCTGTTTCCCAACACGCTGGGGCCGTTGCTGGTCGCCGCCACGCTGGGCGTCGGCGACGTGATCCTGCTCGAGGCCGGGCTCTCGTTCCTCGGCCTCGGCATCCAGCCGCCGAGACCGTCGTGGGGCGGCATGATCTTCGATGCGAAGTCGGTCCTGGTCACCGCGCCGTGGACGAGCATCTTCCCCGGCCTCGCGATCGCCGCGACGGTGCTCGCAGTGAACCTTCTGGGCGACGCACTGAGCGGCGCGGTGGACCCGAGGCAGTCATGAGCCGAGTCCTCGAGGTCGAGAATCTGCGGGTCACCTTCCCGGGCGCCAACGGCACGCGCGCGGCCGCCGTCGACGGCGTGAGCTTCACGCTCGACCGGGGCGAGACGTTGGCCATCGTCGGCGAGTCGGGCTCGGGCAAGAGTCTCACGAGCCTGAGCCTGCTCCGGCTCGTGCCCTCCCCAGGGCGGATCGAGGCGGGCAGCCGTATCCGGCTGGGCGACACCGACGTGCTCTCCCTCGAGGGCGATGCCCTGCGGCAGATTCGGGGCCGCCGGATCGGGATGATCTTCCAGGATCCGATGACGAGCCTGGACCCCGTCTTTCGCGTCG